>JANYJJ010000027.1 GCA_025358485.1 Burkholderiales bacterium
TTCTCGGCCACGGTCATGGTGTCGTAGATCACCGGGAACTGAAACACCTGAGCAATGTTGCGCTGCTGCGGAGTGCACGCTGTCATGTCCACTCCGTCAAATTTCACGCTGCCCTGTGAAGGCTTCACCAAACCTGACACGATGTTCAGCAAGGTGGTTTTGCCGCAGCCCGAGGGGCCGAGCAGGGCGTAGGCACCACCGTCTTCGAAGTTCATCTTCAAAGGCAGCAGCGCGTAGTCTTCGTCGCGCTGCGGGTTCGGCTTGTAGGCGTGCGCCAGGTCGAGTGAGATGAGTGCCATGTCAGTTTCCCGCCTTTGAATTCGAGGCAGGGAGCGAAGGCGCAACCAGCAACTGGCCGTCTGCCCCAAACGCATAAACATGCGCCGGATTCAAGTAAAGCGTGATGGCCTCACTCAGCGAAAACACATGCACGCCGGTGAGTTGAGCCACCAGTTCGCCGATGGCGGTGTGCACGTGCACAAAGGTGTCCGAGCCTGCAATTTCGGCCAGCTCGACTTGACCCGGCAAGGCCAAATCGCCGTCGCGTTGATGCACGCGCAGGGTGCCGGCCCGGATGCCGATGGTGATGGTGATGTCGCGCGTCACGTCAATCGTGACGTTGCTGGTGGCGCTGTTTGCGGTGGCGTTGCTTGAGGTGGTTTTCGGCAAGTTCATCACCAAGCTGACCCCACCCGGAAGCACCACCGAATTGCCCTGCGCTTGGCCCTGCATCAAGTTCATCGGCGGATCGCTGAAAGCGCGTGCCACGCGGACAGATTGCGGACGGTGAAACACTTCGGCTGTGGGGCCGTATTGCAGCAACTCGCCTTTGTCCAACACCGCTGTGTAGCCGCCCAACAGCAGCGCCTCGGTGGGCTCGGTGGTGGCGTACACCACGCTGGACTGGCCGCTGGAAAAGAGCTGCGACAACTCGTCACGCAGTTCTTCGCGCAGCTTGTAATCCAGGTTGACCAGCGGTTCGTCCAACAACATCAGTGGCGCGTTTTTGGCCAGTGCGCGGGCCAAGGCCACACGCTGTTGTTGACCGCCCGACAGCTCGGCTGGCAATCGCTTCAAAAAAGGCTCGATGTGCAATTTCGCGGCCAACTCGTTCACACGCGCCGACAAGTTTTTTTCTTTGCGCAGCTTCAGAGGCGACGCGATGTTGTCAAACACCGTCATCGACGGGTAGTTGATGAACTGTTGGTACACCATGGCCACATTGCGCTCGCGCACTGACATGCCGGTGACGTCGGCACCGTTCACCTTCACTCGGCCTTTGTAAGGCTTGTCCAGCCCGGCCATCAAACGCATTAAAGTTGTTTTTCCGGCCTGTGTGGCACCCAGCAAAACCGTCACCGCCTGGGGCACCAAATTCAGGTCGAGCGGATGCAAGTGCACGTTGGCACCGACGCGTTGCTCTAGGCCTTCCAGTCTCAGTTCCATGTGTTCACCGAAGTTCGAGTCTCGTCTGACGTGATGTGCCTGAGGTGTTGTGCCAGTGCGTTGCACACCAATCGGCCACCGCGGCACGTTGCGCGGCCGTGAAATGCAACCCCAATTTCGTGCGCCGCCACAACACGTCGTCGGCGGTGTTGGCCCACTCGGTGTGGTGCAAATAGTTCAGTTCAGCTTCAAACAGGCCGGGGGCCACCTCGTGGCCCAAAGCTTCTGCGTTGCCGCCGTTGTCAGACCCACCCATCAAGCTGTCAACGCGGGTGCCGTAGCCTCTTGCCAACCGCCGAGCCACTTGGCGCGACAGCTGAGGGTAGCGCTGCGCGACCGCTGCTGCGAAGCGGTTAAACCCGCCTTCGTTCATCACGTCTTCTTTGACGCCGTATTCGCCGGTTTGCGCAGTCACCCACGCGCCCAAATCGCCGCCGGGCAAAAAGGCGTTGTGCGTCCAAGCACCTCGGGAATTCTTCAACGGCGCGGCCAAGAGGTCAGCCGCCTCTTCTGACAATTTGCGAAACGTCGTCATCTTGCCGCCCCATACCGACAGCAGGGCGGCGGCGGAGGTGTCCAGTTCCAAGGCGTAGTCACGCGTGATGGCGGAAGGGTCGCCCGACTCATCGTCCATCAATGGTCGAACGCCGGAATAGCTCCAAACCACCTCGGCGGCGCGCACCGGTTTTTCAAAATAGCGGCTGGCTTGATCGCACAGGTAAGTGATCTCGCTGGGGTCGATCTTGACGGCGTCCACCGCGCCGCTGTACTCGACATCGGTGGTGCCTATGAGCGTGAAATCTTCTTCGTAAGGAATTGCAAAAATGACGCGCTTGTCGGGGTTTTGGAAAATGTAGGCGTGGTCATGGTCAAAGATTTTGGGCACCACGATGTGGCTGCCTTTGATCAGGCGCAGTGCTTTGCTTTTGGGTGCATGCGCGTGTTCATTCAAGAACTGCGCAGCCCACGGGCCGGCCGCGTTCACCAGCGCGCGAGCCGTCACTTTGCGGATTTCACCCTGCGTGTTTTCAAGCGTTGCCTGCCATGCAGACGCGCCGCGTTGGGCATCGGTGCAGCGCCAGCCAGTGAGCACTTCGGCACCGCGTTCACGAGCGTCCATGGCGTTCAACACCACCAGGCGCGCGTCGTCTACCCAGCCGTCGGAATAGACAAAACCTTTCTTGAACAGCGGCTTGAGAGGCTTGCCCGTAGGGTGGTTGCGCAAATCAACCGTGGTGGACGCGGACAGCATTTCGCGCTTGGCCAAGTGGTCATATAAAAACAAACCAATGCGAATCATCCATACGGGTCGGGCGGATGGAGCTGTCGCGTCGTGCGGCATCACAAAGCGCAGTGGCCACATGATGTGAGGTGCGCTTTTCAGCAGCACTTCGCGTTCGGTCAACGACTTGCGCACCATCGCAAATTCGTAATATTCCAAGTAGCGCAGGCCGCCGTGGATGAGCTTGGTGCTGCTTGATGAGGTGTGCGCGGCCAAATCGTCTTTCTCGGTCAGCAACACCTTCAAACCGCGGCCCGATAAGTCACGTGCAATGCCTGCACCATTGATGCCGCCGCCGACCACGAGCACGTCCACCGACGAAGATGAATGGGGTGCGACAGAGTGGGCGGTGCTAATGAAAGACTGCGGGTTCAAAGCGATTTGGCTCAAAATTAAAATGTTCGTTTAAGTTCGTTTTTGTTCCTTGTGTTTCGAGTTTCTTCCCTCGGCGAAAGAAATCGAATCAGTAGTTTCCTTAGTTCGGCACTTAAAGCCCTGGTTTACGCTCCATCGCAATTCGCCCAAGCTTTGCGCGTTTTTTCGCTGCACCTCTGCAATCAAAAATGACCCCTAACCCCCGCCAAGCCCTTTTGCTGCACGAAGTCAAAGCCCGAGGTTCGGTGACGGTCGAGGCGCTGGCCGAGAAGTTTTCCGTCACCCTGCAAACGGTGCGGCGCGATGTGAAGTTGCTGTCAGACGCGCACTTGCTGTCGCGCTTTCATGGCGGCGTGCGTGTGCCCAGCTCCACCACCGAGAACATCGAGTACCTGCAACGTCAGCTGCTGAACGAAGCCGCCAAACAGCGCATCGCGCGCAGTGTGGCGGCGGCCGTTCCTGAGGGCTGTTCGCTCATCATCAACATCGGCACCACGACCGAAGCCATCGCGCGCGAACTGCTGCGCCACAAGGGCTTGCGCGTCATCACCAACAACTTGAATGTGGCCGCCATCTTGTCGGACAACCCCGACTGCGAAGTCATCGTGGCCGGGGGCCATGTACGCGCCCGCGACCGTGGCATCGTCGGCGAGGTGACGGTCGATTTCATTAAGCAGTTCAAGGTCGACATTGCCCTGATTGGCATTTCAGGCATCGAAGTCGACGGCACCTTGCGCGACTTCGACTTCCGCGAAGTGAAAGTGTCGCGCGCCATCATTGAGCATTCACGCGAGGTCTGGGTGGCAGCCGACCAAAGCAAGTTCAATCGGCCTGCCATGGTGGAGCTGGCGCGGATCGACGAAGTCGACCGGCTGTTCACCGACGCAGCGCCGCCAACACCGTTTTCTCAACTGCTCAGCGCAGCTGGTGTGAACGTCAACATTTGCCTTTGAGTCAACCTCTACAAATGAATAAAAAGTACCTCCTTGCCTTAGACCAAGGCACCTCCAGTTCACGCAGCATCGTCTTCGACGCACAAGGGCGCGTCGTGGCCATGGCGCAGCAGGAATTCAGGCAGATATTCCCGCAACCCGGCTGGGTGGAACACGACCCCAAAGAGTTGTGGCACAGCCAATTAGCGACCGCGCAAGAGGCTGTTGCGAAGTCGGGAATCCCGCCCTCTGACATTGCCGGTGTGGGCATCACCAACCAACGCGAAACCACGGTGGTGTGGAACCGCAAAACCGGTGAGCCCGTCTACAACGCCATCGTCTGGCAAGACCGCCGCGCTGAACCCACCTGTGCGCGCATGCGCGAGCAAGGTCTGGAGCCGACCTTCCGCGCCAAAACGGGTTTGATTTTGGATGCCTACTTTTCAGGCACCAAACTCAAATGGATACTGGACAACGTGCCCGGCGCACGCACCGCTGCACAGCGCGGCGAGCTGGCTTTTGGCACAGTCGATTCTTGGTTGATGTGGCATCTGACGAATGGCAAGGTACACGCCACCGACGTCAGCAACGCCGCCCGCACCTTGATGCTGAATGTGCACACCAACCAGTGGGACGACGAGTTGCTGGCGCTGCTGGACATTCAGCGCGAGCTGCTGCCCGAAGTGCATCCGTCCAGCCATGTTTACGGCCACACGCACGCTCAATTTCTCGGTGCATCACTGCCCATAGGCGGTGTGGCCGGTGACCAGCAAAGTGCGCTGTTTGGCCAAACATGCTTCAAGGCGGGCCTGGCCAAAAACACCTACGGCACCGGCTGCTTCATGCTGACGCACACCGGCGCGAAATTTCAAACTTCCACCAACGGCCTGATCACCACCAGCGCCGCGCAAGCCACGGCCACGCCTGAGTTTGCGTTGGAAGGCAGCGTGTTCATTGGCGGCGCAGTGGTGCAGTGGTTGCGTGATGGGCTGCACGCCATCAAAGGCAGCGGCGAAGTTCAAAGCTTGGCCGAAAGCGTGCCCGACAGCGGCGGTGTGATGTTCGTGCCTGCCTTCACCGGCTTGGGAGCGCCTTACTGGAAGCCCGATGCGCGCGGCACGATCACCGGCCTCACGCGGGGCAGCAGCGTGGCGCACATTGCCCGCGCCGCTTTGGAAAGCATTGCCTACCAAAGTGCCGCGCTGTTGCTGGCCATGAGTCGCGACGCCGTGGCCGCAGGCGGCGCGCCCGTGTCCGAGTTGCGCGTCGACGGCGGCGCATGCGTCAATAACTTGCTCATGCAATTTCAGGCCGACTTGCTGGGCATTCCTGTGGTGCGCCCACAAGTGATCGAAACCACCGCTTTGGGCGCGGTGTATTTGGCCGGCTTGAGCTGCGGCGTGTATGGCGGCTTGGCCGAGCTCAGCGCACAGTGGCAAGTCGAGCGCACCTTCGTGCCCACGATGTCGCGCGAGCGAGCGGGCGAGCTGATGTCGAAGTGGGAACGGGCAGTGCGTCAGACGGTGGCGGTCTGAACGCACAAGGCCGTTTCGGAACGCTTATTTCTTGACTTCACCAGTTGCGGGCGCAGCCGAAGGCGCGGGCGTTGGCGCAGCCGGTGGAGCCGCTGCCGGAGCAGCCGGTGGCTTGGCGTTCAAGGTGTCAGCAAAAGGGTTTTGACGTGCGTTGATCGACGTGGTGTCTTTGACTTCCGCTGGAGCCTGTGCCCCTGCCGGTGTCGGCGTGGCTGTGTTCGGTGTTCCGGAAGCCGACGCAGTGGCTGCGGCTGCTGCGGCCGCTTTGTCTGCAGGCCCACCCAAGGCGCTGTTTTTCCCCATTGCGATAGTGAGCGACGTAGGGTAGTCGTAAGCCGCCCCGGTCGAGGTGTCAACAGCCGCACCGATGATCCCGCCAAAAAGGATGTTGCCGAAGGCCATGGCCTTGGTGCTGGACTTCACAGAAGCGGTGCCATCCGCCATATTGTCTTGCTTGCACGTGACCACCAAATCCTGAAAGCTGCGCTGGACAGTCACAGACCCTGGAGTGGTCACGAGCCAGGTGCCCTTGTTGCTGACGAGCGAGCACTTTGCACCCACAACTTCCGTGTCGCCAAGGTTAGTCTTCACCGACAAACTTTGGTTTTGACCGTTGACGATGGACGCACAGCCGGTGGCTGACACGGCTGCAAACAACACGATGATTGAAAAAATACTGCGGCGCATGAAATTCCCTTGATCGATTGATTTTTGTGATGGAAGTAAAACCGGCCCCGGTCTGGTTTGGCACATGACACGGGTCAGGCTCAGTCAACGCTAAGCAGACTGCGCGGGCGGACGATAGCAAAGCTTTGCGCCTGCCGATGGCTCATCAATGCGTGTGATCCTGATACTTGTCCGGAATTTCACCAACGCCACAAGCAACTCACTGCTGACACCACGCTGTCAGCAGCCCCTCGTCACCATCGCTGCTCCTCATTCACTCGTTTGGAGCCCCCATGGCCGACACGTCCAACCCCGCGCACACCCCCAAACCCGCTCTCAATCCCGCGGCTGCACTCAACAACACCAAGCCAGCCAGCGCACTGAGCTGGTTCGAGATCCCCGCGCTTGATCTTGACCGTGCGCAAGCGTTCTACGAAGGCTTGCTTGGCGCAGCTATGCGCCGTGAAAGCATCGGCCCCAACACCTTGGCCGTGTTCGCTTATGGCGGCGCTGGCGTCGGCGGCTGCGTGATGGTCGGTCCGCAAGTGCCAGCGCCGCGAGCCGACGGCAGCTTGATTTTTCTGAATGCGGGAGCGTCGCTGGATTTGGTGCTGGCACGCGTGTTTGAAGTTGGTGGACGCATCTGCACGCCCGAGGTCACTTTGCCCGGTGACATGGGCGTGTTTGCGCACATCATCGACAGCGAAGGCAACCGCGTCGGCCTGCATGCGCTGGCTTAGGATGCGGCCGTCATGACTTTGCCCACCAAGCATTCACCCACCAAGCATGCACCCAACACAGACGCAGTCAATTGTTGGGTGGCAGTGGCCAGCGCCGAGCACGTGGCGGTCGGCCGTGCGGGTGGCTTCATGCAGGTTGGCCACGGCAAAGGCGCGCCGTTGAAGCGGCTGCACGCAGGCGACCGCGTGGCTTACTACTCATCGGTGCGTGTGTTCGGTGAAAAGACAATTTGCCAAGCCTTCACGGCCGTGGGCACAGTCCGCGATGGCTTGGTTTATCAAGATGAAATGAAGACAGCAAACGGTGAAGATTTCAAACCGTTTCGCAAAGACGTGCATTGGTTTGAATCACAAGAGGCATCGATTCGCCCGCTGTTGGACAAGCTGACTTTCACCGCTGGAAAAACCAATTGGGGCTACGCCTTTCGATTTGGTTTGCTCAAAGTCGCGGCGGCTGACATGGACTTGATCGAGAGCGCCATGAACGCCGTTGACTGGCGATGAGGCGATGAGGCAATGAGGCGGGCCGAACGCCTGTTTCAGTTGGTGCAGCTGATAAGGGGCCGTCGCTTGAGCACCGCACAATTCTTGGCTGATCGCACCGAGATTTCCGTGCGCACTGTTTACCGTGACGTGGCCGATTTGATGGCGCAGGGCATACCGATTGAAGGCGAGGCGGGCCTGGGTTATCGCATGCGACCCGGATTCGATTTGCCGCCGCTGATGTTCAGCCATGCGCAGGCGCAAGCCTTGGTGGCGGCGGTGCGGATTGCCAAGTCGCGCTTGGACACTGACTTTTCATTGCAGTTGGAAGGTGCCTTGTCAAAGATCATGGCGGCGCTGCCCGTCGCCGCGCGAGCCGCCGCTGAAGGTGTGGCTCTGTATGCGCCGCCGATGGCCTTGGACAACACCACGCGTGACCGTTTGGAAACGCTGCGCGTGGCCACCGAGATGCGGCACAAGCTGTGGGTTCGATACCTCGACTTGAAAGGCGTGCTCAGCGAGCGAACATTGCGTCCGCTGGGTTGTTTTTATTGGGGTGAGGTTTGGACGCTGGCCGCTTGGTGCGAATCGCGCAGCGGTTTTCGCAGCTTCCGTGTGGACAGGTTGCAGCGGCTCGAAGTTTTGACCGATCGCTTTCGCGATGAGGCGGGCAAAACACTGCCCGATTTGCTCAGGGCGGTGAAGGCAGCGTTTTGAACGGCGCTCGGTTCGCTCGATCTACTTTCATTTGTGTTGACTTGCCTGTCTGTACGAGCGTGCTTGTGGATCAAACGCACTTCACTTCAAACTGCGAAGCAACATCAAGCTGCGCGCCGCCAGCGTCACTTGCTGCGAGAACACCGGGTCGTGAGCAGATCGAGCCTGCGGGCGGTTGTCGATCAACAGCTGCCAACTTTCCATGGGCAGTTGGAAATTTCTTTCAACGGCATCGGCATTGATGAGCATCAGCAATGCGCTGTGTGACGCGTCGACCTGCTCGCCGGGCTTGCCAATCAACGCGCCCAACACGCCCGGATGTGGATCGCGCCAATCGTCGCGTTGCATCTCTTGGCCATCACCGCGCAACCACAGCAACTCACGCACGCCTTGGGCGTCTGCGTCACCGCGCAGCCAGCGGTTTGCCAACGGCTGCCATGCGCGACGCAGTTGGATGAGTTGCGCGGTGAAGGCAATCAAGCCCTCGTCGGCTTGCGCCCAATCGATCCAAGTGGTCGCGTTGTCTTGGCAATACGGGTTGTTGTTGCCGCCTTGGCTGTGGCCCAGCTCGTCGCCTGCACACAGCATGGGCGTGCCCTGCGACAGCATCAGCGTGGCCAGCAACGCACGTTGCAACGAAGCGCGTCGTGACAGCACGGCGGCGTCTGCGCTGGGGCCTTCTGCGCCGCAGTTCCAGCTTAAGTTGTGGCCGTGGCCGTCGCGGTTGTGTTCGCCGTTGGCGTGGTTGTGCTTGTCGTTGTAGCTCACCAAATCGCGCAGCGTGAAGCCGTCGTGGGCGGTGATGAAGTTGACCGATGCGGCGGGTTCGCGCTGATGCTTGTTGAAGAGTTCTGCCGATGCCGTCAGACGCTGCGCCAGCTCACCACGATCTGCACCTTGAGCGGTCTCGTGGCCCAGCCAGTGGCCGCGCACGGTGTCGCGAAATCGGTCATTCCACTCCAACCAGCCGGTGGGAAATTGACCCAACTGATAGCCGCCGGGGCCTATGTCCCACGGCTCGGCAATCATCTTCACGCTTTGCAACACCGGGTCTTGCGCGACGGCTTGGAAGAAGGCGGCGCGCGCATTAAAGCCGTGATCGCCTCGGCCCAGCACCGGGGCCAGGTCAAACCGAAATCCATCAACGTGCATGGCGCTGACCCAGTAACGCAGGCTGTCCATGACTTGCTGCAGCACGCGCGGATGGCGCAGGTCGAGCGCGTTGCCGCAGCCGGTGAGGTTGTCGAGCACGCCGGGTTGATCGGGCAGGGTGCGGTAATAGCTGCGGTTGTCCAGGCCGCGCCAGCTCAGATTGGGGCCGTCGGCGTCGCTCTCGGCGGTGTGGTTGAACACCACATCCAAAATCACTTCGATGCCAGCGGCGTGCAGGCTGCGAACCATGGCCCTGAATTCATCACGCGGTGACTCACTGCTGGCGTAGCGGGGCTCCACCGCGAAAAAGCCGATGGTGTTGTAGCCCCAGTAGTTGCTGAGGCCTTGTGCCGCAAGACGCTGTTCATCAAGGTGTTGGTGCACCGGCAGCAGGCTGACGGCGGTGATGCCAAGGCGCTTCAAGTGGGCTATCGACGCTGCGCTGGCCAAGCCTGCGTAGGTGCCGCGCAAAGGCGCAGGCACGCCTTCATGCAGGGCCGTGAAGCCTTTGACATGCAGCTCGTAAAGCACAGTGTCGGCAAGCGGCGTGCAGGGTGACTGGTCGCCGCCCCAATCGAAGCTTTGCTCTTGCGCATCGTCGATCACCCGCGCCTTCAAGGCATGCGCCGCGTTGTCGCGCGAGTTCCAGGCGAAGTGCTCGTTGCGCCACGCGAAGCTGCCCACGTTGCCCCCCACAATGTCGCGCGCGCAGGGGTCGAGCAGCAGCTTGCTGGGATTGAAGCGGTGGCCCATTTCAGGCTGCCAAAGGCCGTGCGCGCGCAGGCCGTAAATCAAGCCTGCCGAGGCTCCGTCCAGGTGCAAGTGCCACACGTCGCCGGTGTGCGCAGGGAAATTGATGCGCTGCAGTTCGTGAACGCCGGTGGCGTCAAAAATGCACAGCTCTAAAGCTTGGGCGCTAGCCGAGAAAACTGCGAAGTTCACACCAGCGCTGGCGGGGCTGGTGGGGCGGAAGGTGCAACTTGAACCCATAGGCCAAGGCTGGCCCGCGTGGATGTGTTGAGGCGAAAAATCAGACATGCGAGATGATGCCGCGTTGCACTGGATTTTTTGAGCTGCACAAAGCAAAACACCCCGCTCGCGGGGTGTTTTGAAGCTGCGTGTTTTGCGCTTGCTTTGCGCTTCGTTTGCGCTTACTGCTTGATCGCTTCGATCTGGATCAGCAAACGGATTTTGTCGGGAATGCCAAACGCCAGACCCCAACCCATGCCCCACTGGCTGCGTGTGATGGTGGTCTCGAAGTCACCGCCGCAGACCTCG
>JANYJJ010000037.1 GCA_025358485.1 Burkholderiales bacterium
CTGCGATTTCGCTGACCACACGGGATGGGTGCGTATGTCGCTTTGCAGGCTTCGATACCTCAGCCCGAACGGGGGGCGTGGCGGCGCTGCGCAGTCTTCTGATTGGACGCTGCGGGCTGATCAATCCTTCCACTGCACCAAGTTGAAATACGCGGTGGCGAAAATCAAAATGCCGAAGGCAATTCGGTACCACGCAAACACCACGAAGCTGTGCGTGGACACGTAGCGGATGAGCCAGCGGATACACACCCACGCGGCCAGGAACGAGAACAAAAAGCCCACGCCGAACAGCGGCAAATCGGCCATCACCAAGCTTTGGCGCACCTTGAGCAAACTGTAAGCACCCGCACCGAACAAGGTGGGGATGGCCAGGAAAAATGTGTACTCGGTGGCGGCTTTGCGGCTCAGGCCAAACAACATGCCGCCAATGATCGTGGAGCCCGACCGGCTGGTGCCCGGCACAAAAGCCAGGCACTGCACGACACCAATTTTGAGTGCGTCCATCATGCTCATGTCGTCAACCTCATGGACACGCACGACCACGTTCTTTCGGTTTTCGGCCCACAAAATAATCAAGCCGCCAATGATGAAGGTGCTGGCCACCACGGTGGGCACAAACAGCGCGGCCTGCACCTTTTTGCCGAAGGTCAGGCCCAGCACGACCGCGGGCATAAACCCCACCAACACGTTCAATGCGAACTTGCGCGCATTGACATCGTGATTCAAACCAATCACCACGTTTGAGAGTTTTTCCCAGTACAAAAGCACGATGGCCATGATGGCGCCGGTCTGGATGGAGATCTCAAACGCTTTGATTTTCTCGGGCGTCAAGCTGCCGCCGGTGAAGTCGAGCAACGATGCGGCGAGGATCAAATGGCCGGTGCTGGAAACCGGCAAAAACTCGGTGAGTCCTTCGACTATGCCCATAAGGGCGGCTTTGATGAGCAGGGCAATGTCCAAGGGCAATCCAGGCAGTCCGAAAGAGGCCGGATGATAGCGAGGGCGTCTGACGAATCACCTCTCAGACTGGCCCGCCGCCGTGCTGTCAGCGTGTCAACGGCACCAGCGTGATTTCTACCCCGCGCGCAGTGACGTTCACTGAACCGGGCTTGTAGCCTTGGCCTTCGGCGGTTTTCAAGTCTTCGGGCTTGAAGCGGTAGATGGCGGCGTCGTTCAACAACTGCTCGGCCAGCAAGGCACCAAATTTATCGACGATGGATTTCGGCTTGTCATTCAAATTCTCGATTTGAACGCGCCCCACGCGCACTTGCGTCATGCGCACCGCCTGTGCGGCTTCATCAAAGCGCAGCGCGTAGTCCAGCGCAATCGTGCCGCGCGAGCGCTTGCCGCTGCGGTCCAAGCTGCCGCTGAAATCAAGCTCGGTGGCGATGCGGTTGGTGGCGCTGAGCAGCTTGACGCGCGGCGCTTCTATGCGCACGGTGAGCTCACCCAGGAGCTTGCGCTCCAGCGGGTAGGACTTGGCAATTTGGCGGGCGACATCGGCTTCGGTGAGGGTGATGGTGCGCGGGCCCAAAACGGAGGCGCAACCCGCGACGACCACGCAAAGCAGGCTCAGCGCAAGCTTTGCCACGGCAGAAGAAAAGTGAACTTGCATGCATGCAAGCGTAAGCGGCAAAACGCTGTGAGGCTGATCCGGCACGCAACGCAAAGTAAGCGAAGCAATGCAGAGCCACGACGGTTTGACCTTCTTCCTTGGCTGTGCGCCTTGTACCGCTCGTTGACCCGCTCGTTGACCCGCTCGTTGACCAAGCACGCTGCGCTGGCTACATTACTGACCCACCGGTCAGTATCTGCATGCAGCCCCCAAACTTGTCATCACCAACGTCCGTTCGCCAGCGCCGCAAAGAAGCGCGCCCTCAGGAATTGCTGGACGCGGCCTTGACGCTGTTTGTCGAAAAGGGTTTTGCGGCAACGCGCATTGAAGAAGTGGCCGAGCGCGCAGGCGTGTCCAAGGGCACGCTCTACCTCTACTACCCCAGCAAACAAGAACTCTTGAAAGCGGTGGTGCGCGAAGAATTGACGCTGCGCATTGAAGAGGCCGCCGAAGAGGTGACGCACTACACCGGCACGATTGCCAACCTGCTCAGCACCATGCTGCCCGAGTGGTGGCTGCGCGTTTACGACAGCCCGGCTGCGGGCGTGCTGAAGCTGTTTGTGACGGAGGTGCGCAGCTTCCCCGAGATGGCCGAGTACTACGTTCGCGAGGTGATCACGCCGAACCAGTTGCTCGTGGGCAACTTGGTGCAGCGCGGCATCGATGCCGGAGAATTCAAGCCGGTGGATGTCGACTCGGCGGTTCATTCTTTGGTGCTGCCCATGGTGATGCTGTGCGTGCACAAACACTCTTTGGGTGCCTGCATGGCGCTGCCGTCAGAGATCAACCCCGAGGTTTTTGTGCGCCAACACATGGCGCTGGTGGTGGCCGGTTTGTTGGCCGCACCCGCGTTGACACCACACGCCACACCACCTTCACCGATTGCGATAACGCAGAAGTAAACAAACCATGAAACGCTGGCTCAAGTGGGTGATTTTGTTGGTGGTGGTGGCGGCAATTGCAGGGCTGGTGCTGCGCACCCTGAAGCTACGCAAAACCGAACAAGCGGCGGTGGCCGCAGCGGCAGCCGTGCCCGCGGTGTTGGAGCTGAACGCCGGTGATTTGGTGGTGGTGCAGCCGCTGGACTTGCAGCGCACGCTGACGATATCGGGCGGCTTGAAGGCGGTGAATTCTGCTTTCGTCAAAGCCAAGGTCGCGGCCGAACTGAAGGCATTGAACGTGCGCGAAGGCGACGCGGTGAAGGCGGGCCAAGTCATCGGCCAACTCGACACCAGCGAGTTTGATTTGCGTTTGCGCCAAGCTGATCAGACTGCGCTGGCCGCCAAAGCACAGGTTGACATGGCGCAGCGCACGCTGACCAACAACCGCGCCTTGGTGACACAAGGCTTTATTTCACCAACTGCACTGGACACCTCGCTGTCGATGGAAGCGTCAGCCCAGGCCAGTTATTTGGCGGCAGTGGCGGCGGTGGATTTGGCGCGCAAAGCCAAAGGCGACGCGCTGCTGGTGTCACCACTCAGCGGGGTGGTGTCGCAGCGTTTGGTGCAACCCGGTGAGCGCGTGCCGGTGGACGCCAAGGTCGTGGAAGTGGTGGACTTGTCGCGCATAGAACTTGAAGCCGCCGTGGCACCCGAAGACGTGGTGAATGTGCGCGTGGGCCAAGTGGCCAGCGTGAGTTTGGACGGTCGCAGCCAGCCTTACGCGGCCACGGTGTCGCGCATCAACCCCAGCACCCAAGCGGGTTCGCGGGCGGTGCTGGTTTATTTGGCGGTGCAGTCACCGCCCGACGGCGCGCTGCGCCAAGGTTTGTTTGCGCGCGGCAGCATCAACCTAGAAAAGCAATCGGCATTGTTGGTGCCCGTCACTGCCGTGCGCATCGACCAAGCGCGGCCTTATGTGCTGGCGGTGGTGGACGGCAAGGTGTCGCAGCGCAGCGTGGTGTTGGGCGCACGCGGCGACATGACGGTGGACGGCCGCGTGGAAGCAGCGGTGGAACTGAGTGCCGACAGCATCAAGGCAGGCACCACGGTGCTGCGTGGCACGGTGGGCAACATGCGCGACGGCACGGCGGTGAAGATGGCTCAAGCAGCAGCCCCGAAAGTTGCCGTGAGGGCCCAGGTCAAAACCGATGCGGTTGAAACCTCGGCCTCGCAAGCTGCGCAGGCACGCTGACATGTGGTTCACCCGCATCTCTATCGGCAACCCCGTCATGGCCACCATGGTCATGCTGGCTTTTGTGGTGCTGGGCGTGTTCAGCTACCAGCGGCTGTCGGTAGACCAGTTCCCCAACATCGACTTTCCCACCGTGGTGGTGCAGCTGGAATACCCCGGCGCGTCGCCCGAGATTGTGGAAAGTGAAGTCACCAAAAAAGTCGAAGAGGCCGTAAACACGGTGGCGGGCATCAGCTCGCTGTATTCACGCTCTTATGAAGGCCAATCGGTGGTGATTGCCGAATTCAACTTGAACGTTGATGGCCGCAAAGCCGCCGAAGACGTGCGAGAAAAAGTGGCCCTGATCCGACCGCTGCTGCGCGACGAGGTGAAAGACCCGCGCGTATCAAGGTTCGACCCTGCCAGCGCGCCCATCTTCAACGTGGCGTTGACCAACACCGCCAGTGCAACCGCAACTGCCACCGCAACCGCGACCGACCCCAAACGCTCACCGCAAGAGCTCACCACCTGGGGCGCACAGGTGCTGCTGAAACGCCTGGAAAACGTGCGCGGCGTGGGCTCGGTGAGCGTGGTGGGCGGCATACAGCGCCAGGTGAATTTGTATTTGAAACCAGCAGCGTTGGAAGCGCTGGGCGTCAGCGCCGACCAGGTGGTGGCGGCAGTGCGCAGCGAAAACCAAGAGCTGCCCATGGGTGCCATTCGCTCGCGCGAGCAAGAGCGCGTGGTGCAAATCAATGCGCGTTTGAAGCGGCCTGAAGACTTTCGCGACATCGTGGTGGCGCGCAAAGCTGTGGCCGGTGGCAGCGCAAGCGCCATCAAGTTATGGCAAGTCGCCGATGTGGTGGACGGCCCCCAAGAAGTGGAAAGTTTGGCGCTTTACAACGGCCAGCGCACGGTGCTGCTGAGCGTGCAGAAGTCGCAAGGCGAAAACACCATCGACGTGGTGGACGGGTTGTATGAGGCCTTGAAAACCGCTGGCGTCGTCACGCCGCCCGGCATACAGGTGGATGTGATTCGCGACAACTCGCGCTCCATTCGGGTGTCGGTGGCCAATGTGAAACGCACGCTGTTTGAAGGTGCAGTGCTCACCATCTTGATCGTGTTTTTGTTTTTGAATTCATGGCGCAGCACCGTCATCACCGGGCTGACCTTGCCCATCGCTTTGATCGGCACGTTTTTGTTCATGTACCTGTTTGGCTTCACCATCAACACCATCACCATGATGGCGCTGAGCTTGTGCGTGGGCTTGTTGATAGACGACGCCATCGTGGTGCGCGAGAACATCGTGCGCCATGTGCAAATGGGCAAATCGGCACACCAAGCGGCCATCGACGGCACGCAGGAAATTGGCTTGGCGGTGCTGGCCACCACGCTGTCCATCGTGGCGGTGTTTTTGCCCATTGGCTTCATGGGCGGCATCGTGGGCAAGTTCTTCCACGAGTTTGGTTTGACCATCGTCGCGGCGGTGTTGATCTCGATGTTTGTGAGCTTCACGCTTGACCCCATGCTGTCCAGCATATGGAATGACCCGCAGGCGCACGGACGCCGCAAAGGCCCGCCCGTCACGCTGTACGACAAAACCATAGGCCGCGTGACGGGCGTGTTTGACGACTTCACCGAATGGCTGTCGCGCGCCTACCAAAGCATTTTGGGATGGTCGCTGAAGCACAAGCTCGCCACCCTGTTCATTGCCTTCGCTACCTTTGCGGGCAGCTTTTTCATCATCCCCATCTTGGGCGCTGAATTTGTTCCCAAGGCCGATTTTTCTGAAACGCAAATCAACTTCTACACGCCGGTGGGTTCGTCGTTGGAAGTCACCGAGAGTCGCGGCAAACAAATTGACAGCGTGCTGCGCGCCATGCCCGAGGTGAAGTACACCGTCACCACCATCAACAGCGGCAACGCGGCTGGCAAAATTTATGGCTCGGTGTACGTGCGCTTGGTTGACCGCAAAGACCGCCAGCGCAGCGTGAACGCCATGTCGGTGCCGCTGCGTGAACGCTTGAACACCATCCCCGGCATCACCATCACCAACATCGGCCCCACCGATTTGGGCGGCGGCAAAAGCTTGCAGTTTTCGATCCAAGGCACCGAGCTGGCCGAGCTGGAGCGCTTGTCAAAAAATATCACCGCACAAATGCGCGAGCTGCCCGGCTTGGTCGATTTGGACAGCACGCTCAAGCCCAACAAACCCACCATCGCCATCGACGTGAAGCGCGACGCCGCCGCCGACGCGGGCTTGAACGTGAACGCTTTGGCGGTGAGTTTGCGCACCCTGGTGGCAGGCACTTTGGTGGGCAATTGGCGCGCGCCCGACGGTGAAAACTACGACGTGAACGTGCGTCTCACACCGGGCAGCCGCACATCCATTGAAGACTTGCAACGCCTGCCGATTAACGTGGCGGCCGCGGCCGACGGCTCGCCGCGCGTGGTGCGTTTGTCGCAGGTGGCTGATGTGTCGCCCAGCACCGGGCCCAACCAAATCAACCGACGTGACTTGAACCGCGAAATCAACATCGACGCCAATGCGTTTGGTCGCAGCTCGGGCGATGTGTCGGCCGACATTCGCAAAATTTTGGACAGCGTGAAATGGCCGCCCGGCTACCGCTACAGCTTTGGCGGATCGACCAAAAACATGAACGAGTCTTTCAGCTACGCAGTGGGTGCGCTGGGCTTGGCGGTGGTGTTCATCTACATGATTTTGGCCAGCCAATTTCGCAGCTTCTTGCAGCCGCTGGCGCTGATGAGCTCGCTGCCGTTGACGCTGATTGGTGTGGTGCTGGCGCTGCTGACCTTCCGCTCGACACTCAACATGTTCAGCGTGATTGGCGTGGTCATGCTGATGGGCTTGGTGACGAAGAACGCGATTTTGTTGATCGACTTCGCCATCCGGTCGCGCGGAGGCATACACGAAGGCACGGGCCATGGTGAACCGATGAACCGCGAAGAGGCCCTGTTGCATGCGGCCAAAGTGCGCCTGCGGCCCATCTTGATGACCACGCTGGCGATGGTGTTCGGCATGGTTCCGCTGGCCTTTGCCTTGAGTGAAGGATCAGAGCAACGCGCACCCATGGGCCAAGCGGTGATTGGCGGCGTGATCACCTCGTCGCTGCTCACCTTGGTGGTGGTGCCGGTGGTGTACTGCTACCTCGACGACTTGGCGGCTTGGGCCAAGCGAAAATTCGGTGCGAAACCGAAACCCACCTCCCCCGCGGTCGGCTTGACGCCCATCACGCCAGTCACGCCCGCGCCTTGAAATGCAAGTGATCGAAGCCGGTGATTCAACGATCAACCCACCCGACCTTTCTCTAACATCACGCCGACAAAAGAACCGTCTATGAACCTCGAACAAGCCCGCTACAACATGATTGAGCAGCAAATCCGCCCCTGGGATGTGCTGGACCCGGCCGTGCTGTCGCTGCTGTCCGTCGTCAAGCGCGAGCAGTTTGTGCCGCTGGCCTGCCAGGCCTTGACCTTCGTGGACACCGAGGTGCCACTGCGCGAAATCTCAGGCGGCGACGAGCGCATGCTGTCACCCAAAGTTGAGGCGCGCTTGCTGCAAGAACTGGCCATCCACAAGCACGAAAGCGTGCTGGAAATTGGCACCGGCTCGGGCCACATGGCGTCACTGCTGGGTCACAAAGCGCAGCAGGTTCACACGCTGGAAACCAACGCTGCCTTGGTTGAATTTGCACGCGGCAATTTGCAGCGCAGCCACGCGGTCAACGTCACTGTGCACCACATGAACGGCGCGCAAGGATTCGTTGAGGAAGCGCCGTTTGACGCGATTGTTCTGTCAGGTTCGGTGGCCGATGTGCCTGCCGCTGTGCTGGCGCAATTGAAGGTGGGTGGGCGGCTGGTGGCCGTGGTCGGCCAGATGCCCATCATGCGCGCCGTGCTGATTCGCCGCACTTCTGAGGTCGACTTTCACACCGAGGTGTTGTTTGACACCGTGGCACCACGTTTGACCGGCTTCGGCGAACCCAGTCAGTTCAAGTTTTAAGTTCGGGCACTTCACGAGAATGAAAAAACTTAGCGCCGCAAAGATCCCGTTCGGGCTGAGGGATCGAAGTCCTGCTCCAACCCTTCGACACCTCAGGGCGAAAGGGCCGGGTTTGCCCGCGACCGCCGAACGCAACTTCAGGCGCGGCACTTCGACATGAAGCAAATCACCGTTCAAGACTTGACCGCCCATTGCGCAGCACAGCCTACGCTGCTGCTCGATGTGCGTGAGCCTTGGGAGGTGCAAATCGCGTCGATTCAAATACCCGGCGCGACCACGCTTGCTGTCCCGATGAACGAAGTTCCAGGTCGCTTGCAAGAGATAGACGGCGCGCCGACTGTCGTCTGCATTTGTCATCACGGCATGCGCAGCGCGCAGGTCGTCGCATTCCTGGAGCGCCACGGCGTCGATGCGGTCTATAACCTCGCAGGCGGCATCGCAGCGTGGTCGCAAAACGTGGATCCGCGTGTGCCGACTTATTGACGCTGCTGCGCATCCAAATCAATCAATGATTTCCCTTTTTTACCCCACCGACACCAAGGAACAGGCCATGTCCCACGTTCATGCAAATGCAAATCGCACTCCGGTTCGCTCTTCAAGATTGGCCGTGAGTTTGGCGTTCGCCTTCAGCGGCGCGCTGGGCATGGTGCAGTCAGTTCAGGCCCAAAGCTTGTTCGAGCTGTATGAGTCAGCGCGCGGCTACGACGCGGTGTATTTGTCGGCCCGCTCGCTGGCCGACTCGGCTCAATACAAAGCCGCCCAGGCCGACGCGCTGCTCATGCCGGGAGCTCGGCTCACGGCCGGTGCCAACCACAACAACATCGACCCGCCGCTGGGCGGCAACAAGGCCTCGTACACCACATCGGCCGCGTTGTCTGGCAGTCAGCCTTTGTTCAACCGCGCCAACGTCGCCACGGTGAGCCAGGCGCGCAAGGCGCTGGAGCTGTCGCGCTTCGAGTTGGAAAGCGCCGAACAAGACTTGATCGTGCGCGTGAGCCAAGCCTATTTCGATGTGCTGGGCGCGCAAGATTCGCTGACCACCACACGCACCAGCAAGGTCGCCATCAGCGAGCAGTTGGCATCGGCCAAACGCAACTTTGAAGTGGGCACGGCCACCATCACCGACACCCGCGAAGCACAGGCGCGTTTTGACTTGGCCAACGCCGCTGAAATTGCCGCCGACAACGACCTGCGCACCAAACGCATTGCGCTTGACCAATTGGTCAACAAAGTGAACGTGGCCCCCAAACAGCTCCGCGTTCCGGTGGTGATGCCCGCCGTTCCCGGCGTGGGCGTGGACGAATGGGTGGTGCGCGCCGAGACGCAGCATCCCGCCGTGCAACGCGCCACGCTGGGCATGGACATTGCCAAGCTCGAGACCGAAAAAGCCAAGGCCGGTCACCTGCCGACCATAGACGCGGTGGGCTCCATCAGCAATTCTTACGGCCGCGGTACCGCCGTGACGCCTGCCAGCGGCAGCACCAACAGCCTGAGCTTGGGTGTGCAATTGAACATGCCCTTGTTTGCCGGTTACTCGGTGCAAAACCGCGTGAAGGAAACGCTGGTGCTGGAAGACAAAGCCCGCAACGACCTTGACGCTGCACGCCGCGCCGTGGCCCAAGGCACGCGCCAAAGCTACTTTGGCGTGCAGTCACTCGCGGCACAAGTCAAAGCGCTGGAAGCGGCTGAATCGTCGAGCCAATTGGCTTTGGAAGCCACGCAGCTGGGCTACAAAGTGGGCGTGCGTGTGAACTTGGATGTGCTGAACGCGCAGACCCAGCTCTTCACCACCAAGCGCGATTTGGCCAAGGCGCGCTACGACACGCTGCTGACAACCTTGAAACTGCGTCAGGCCGCAGGCGAACTGAAACCTGCCGATTTGCAGGCGGTGAACGACTTGCTGGTGAAGTAGAAAAGGTCTTTTCGGAGGTAAAAAAAAGCCGCGATCAACGCGGCTTTTTCCGTTGGCACAGTGCCAAGCGTCAGTGCAAGTTGCGTGGATCGCGTGGGTCTTTGAGTTCTCGATTCGGGTCAAGTTTCGATCCGCGAAACGCATCGGGCTTGTAGACATTGCCCTCGCGCTCAAACGCACTGGCGGCCTTGCGTTGCGCATGCAGGATGGCCGCATCGGCCGCTTGCTGGGCCACGCGGCGCGAGCTGCGCCAGTGCCATAAATTCAAGGCCGTGCGACGCGTGGCCGACCCAGCGTTTCGCGCAAAGGAATCAAACCGAAAGCGCATCCTGGCCCCCACACACAGGCGCAGCAGCAACACCGCGCACACTGCGATGGTGATTCCGGCGATGATTTTTTCAGCCATGGTGGTGGGGTTGTTTCAGCTTCGGCATGGGTCAGTAAGTGGATCAATAAGGGGATCAATAAGCGCCCATGTAATCCTTCTTCCCCACTTCCACCCCGTTGTGCCTGAGCACTGCGTAGGCGGTGGTGACGTGAAAGAAAAACTGCGGCATCCCGTAGTTCGACAAATACGCTTGGCCATTGAGGTGTTTTTCTTTCGGCGTGCCCGGACGCAGAACGATGTCACGCGCGGCGCTGCCTTCAAAAGCCGCAGGGTTCAGGCCGCTGATGAAAGTGGTGATGGCGCCGATGCGGGCGTGCAGGTCGGCAAAGCTGTCTGCCTTGAAATCAAATGTCGGCACCTCGACTGCGGCCAAGCGCGCGCTGACGCTGGCCGCGAAATCGCAGGCCACCTGCACTTGTTGGCCCAAGGCAAACATGTCGGGATAAAGGCGCGCTTGAAGCAGCACCGACGGGTCGATCTTTTTGGCCGCAGCATGCGCTTCGGCTTTGGTCAACACATCGCCCAGGCCGCCGAGCATTTGTTTGAAAACGGGAACTGATGTGGTGTGCATCGTGGGGTTTGTTGTGGTGCTCGATATGGTGTTCATGCTGGACTTTCGGATCGGAGTGACTTGTGCATCATGCCTGCTTGGAAAATAGCGTTTGCGCCACCAACAACGGGTCATGCAAAGTGCGCACCGCTGCGTAGGCGTCCTCGGCTTGCGGATACCGACGGCGCAAAAAATTCAGCCACTGTTTCAAACGCCCGGCGCGCGCTTGGGGCTCGATGTGGGTTTTGATGAGTTGCCAAAATTCAGCCAACAGCGGCAGCAGCTCAAACCAACTCAAAGGCGCCTGACCGGGCTTGGCAATCGCCAGCGCCAAACCGGGGTCGCACACCATGCCGCGCCCAATCATCAGGCCGTGGCAGCCTGATTCAGCGCGGCATTGCTCGGCATCCTTCACCGTCCAAATCTCGCCGTTGGCAATCACCGGAATGCTCACCGCGTCGCGAATGTCGTTGATGCGCGGCCAATACGCTGGCGGCCTGTAGCCCTGCGCCCGCG
This sequence comes from Burkholderiales bacterium, assembly GCA_025358485.1. Taxonomy (GTDB): domain Bacteria; phylum Pseudomonadota; class Gammaproteobacteria; order Burkholderiales; family Burkholderiaceae_C; genus JANYJJ01. Next base: position 11,118 of record JANYJJ010000037.1, read on the forward strand.
TGCGGCCGTGCACCACCAATTCGCTGGCCCCACCGGCCTGCATGGCCAGCGCGCACTCAACGGCGCGGCTGTCGCACTGGTTGCCCAAACGCATCTTGGCCGACACCGGCATGTGTGCAGGCACCGCACGGCGCACGGCCGTCACGATGCGCAGCACCAACTCGGGGTCGTCCAACAGCGAAGCACCGCCGCCATGCCGGTTCACCACCTTGGCCGGACAACCAAAATTCAAGTCGACGCCCGCCGGGCCGAGTGCCGCCAACTTGGCCGCGTTCTCGGCCAAACACACCGCGTCAGACCCCATCAGCTGCGCCCGCACCGGCACCCCGGCGCGCGTGCGACCGCCGTTCAACAGCTCGGGCACGATGCGCGTGAACACGCGGTCGGGCAGCAAGGTGCCCGACACGCGGATGAACTCCGACACGCAGCGGTCTATGCCGCCCACCCGCGTCAAGATGTCGCGCAGCGTGAAGTCAAGCAGGCCTTCCATGGGGGCGAGGACGATGGTCATGGGAGGCCTTCAGGCACCACCACCGCGCAAACACAGGCAGGGCCCTGAGACAGGGCCGCTTCCAACGCAGCTTGTGCCGTGGCAGCATCAGGCACGCCTTTGACGATGTCAAACAGCACGCTGGAGTCGATGGCTGTCTTCACGGTTTGGACGCGTCCGCTTGCCACGGCACCGCTCGGCCCCGCAACTCTGACAAAGCGTCGTCGCGCGTCAACCCGTCGTCAACGGCCTTGCCAACCCAGCGGCTCAAATCAAGCGCTACTTTCTTCTCGACCACCAACCGATGGCCTTCAAGGCGAATTTGCAGCTTGCTGCCTGCCTTCAGGCCGAGCGCGTCGCGCGCTTCTTTGGGAATGACGATTAGGCCTCGTTCGGCCAGGGTGACATCCAAGCTGACATCCTGGGTTTTGGTGGAGCGGGTCATGGGCGTGCCTCTTTAACTCAATCTGATTAGTGTGACTGAGCAAATACGAATCAAACGGCACGGCTTAATTTGGCTGAAACTTCTGGCCGTCGTCTGACGTGCGCGGCGACGCTCGCAGGCACCGCGTCGCGCGACACAGAGCGCCCCAGGACGTAAGGAATGCGGCTCAGCTCACGCACCTCGAACGCGGCGAATTCGCAAAACACGCTGACGCACATCAAAGCTTTGTGACCATCGGCGGTGTTTCAAAAAAGCCAGTCTCAAGTCAATACTGTTCACTTAGCGACTTCTCCTAGCCCGTTCGGACTGAGGCATTCCTTCCGACCGTCATGAGGTGTCGAAGAAAGGCCAACGCAGGACTTCGATACCTCAGCCCGAACGGGTTCTGTTTGTGTTTCTCGTTAAACGATCAGTATTGAATCCAGACGGTGCGCCGCTGCAAGCGCGGTGTCGCGTTGCGATCAAATTGGAATGTGCGAAGTTTGCTGGCCGTGCCAGCACCAAGGCAAACCGCCGCGCACCGTCACCTTTGCTTGCCTTGAGTTTTGGCCCGTCACGCCGCGACACGCTGAACTTGGGCCATGATGGTGGCCCGTTCAATTGTTGGAGCTTGCTTGTGCTTACCTTGAAGACCCTGACCTCATCGCGTTTTTCTTCTTTGATTTCGCCCCTGATGTGCGCCGCCATCTTGGCGAGCACCGCTGCTTCGTCCGTTTGGGCGCAACCCGACGCCTTGGCTGCGGCTGGCAAAGAAGCTGGTGCGGTCGTCACGCCCAGCGGTTTGGTTTACTTGTCAACCAAAGAAGGCAGCGGTGCCAGCCCCAAGGAAACCGACACCGTGAAAGTCCATTACCGCGGCTTCTTCCCTGGTGGCAAAGACTTTGACAGCTCCTACAAACGCGGCTCACCGGCTGAATTTCCGCTGAACGGCGTCATCAAATGCTGGACCGAAGGCGTGCAAAAAATGAAGGTTGGCGGCAAAGCCAAACTCACCTGCCCTTCGGCGATTGCCTACGGCGAGCGCGGCGCAGGCGGTGGCTCGATTCCGCCGAACGCGGTGCTTCAGTTCGAAGTCGAACTGATTGCCATCTCTGGCAAGTAACTGGCAAGCAGATTGAAAGGCAAGTGATCGGCGAGGTTTGATCGGGAGTTAAGTCCCAATACTGTTCAGTTAGTGTCCGTTCGGCCCGAGGTATCCCTTCCGACTGTCCTGAGGTGTCGAAGGAAGGCTTGCGCAGGACTTCGATACCTCAGCCCGAACGGATTTGTTTGTGTTCTGCAATAAACAAACAATATTAAGTCAGCGCCTTGATCGAACCTGTCGGCACTTGTCTCCTTATGGCACGCCGCGCTCACGCCGGGTGCTTCGGCGGTCTCAGATGACTGGATGCAATCAAGGCGTGCGCAGCTTGTTGAGCAAGCCCGCAGTCGACGCGTCCAAACCCTGAATATCGCCACTGGTCAGGCGCGGCAGCAAGTCGTTGCACAGCGCCTTGCCCAGCTCAACGCCCCACTGGTCAAAACTGTTGATGCCCCACAGTGCGCCGCTGACAAAAACGCGGTGTTCATACATCGCAATCAGTGCGCCCAAACTGCGCGGGGTCAGTTGATCCAGCAACAGCGTGGTGCTCGGCCGGTTGCCCGGAAAACTGCGGTGACGTGACAGCACCTCGCGGTCCAGCGTGGCCGATGCGGTGGGCGCGTTTTCGAGTGCGGCCTGCTGCGCCGTTTTGCCTTCCATGAGCGCCTGCGCCTGCGCCAGCCCGTTGGCCAACAGCATGGCGTGCATGTCGGCCAGGCTGTGCGTGGGGTGCTTCACCAAAATGAATTCGACTGGAATCACGTCGCTGCCCTGGTGCAGCATTTGGAAGTAAGCGTGCTGGCCGTTGGTGCCCGGCTCGCCCCACACCACCGGGCTGGTGGCGAAAGGCAAGGCGTTGCCTTGCATGTCCACACGCTTGCCGTTGCTCTCCATTTCCAGTTGCTGAAGGTAGGCCGGCAAGCGCTTCAAACCTTGGTGGTAAGGCGCGACGCTGCGGCTGCTGAAGCCATGGAAGTTGCGGTACCAAACGTCCATCAAACCCAACAGCATGGGCAGGTTTTTGGCGACGGGCGCTTGCGCGAAGTGCGTGTCCATGGCGTGCGCGCCGGCCAACAAGGCGCGGAAGTTGTCGGCCCCCACGGCCAGCGCAATCGGCAGGCCAATGGCGCTCC
>JANYJJ010000070.1 GCA_025358485.1 Burkholderiales bacterium
CCGTGTCGCGCGGCAAAGTGGTGTGGGCCAAGGGTGAGTTGCGCACCGAGCGCGGGGCGGGTCAGTACGTGCCGCGGCCTGCATTTGCGCCTGTGTTAGTTGCGATTGACGGCATGCGGCTGACTCGCCGCCGCTTGCCGCTTCAACGCATCAAACACAGGCGCAAATGCAGGCCGCGGCACGTACTGACCCGCCCCGCGCTCGGTGCGCAACTCACCCTTGGCCCACACCACTTTGCCGCGCGACACGGTCACCACCGGCAACCCGGTCACTTCCCGCCCTTGAAAAATGTTGTAGCCCACCTTCGACACCGTCGTGGCGGCGCTGATGGTCTTGCGGGCCGCTGGATCCCACACCACCAAGTCGGCGTCGCTGTCCACACGCACTGCACCTTTGCGCGGATAGATGTTGAAGATTTGCGCGGCGTTGGTCGAGGTGACTTTCACAAACTCATTCGGCGTGAGCTTGCCAGTGTTCACGCCCGCGTCCCACAGCACGGGCATGCGGTCTTCCACGCCTGCACAGCCATTGGGAATTTTGCTGAAGTCGTCTTTGCCTGCGGCTTTTTGGTCGGCGCAAAAGGCGCAGTGGTCGGTTGCTGTGGTGTGCAAATGGCCCGACTGCAAGGCCCCCCACAGCGCAGCCTGGTGATGACGCGCCCGAAACGGCGGGCTCATCACGTGGGCGGCGGCGGTGTTCCAGTCTTTGTTTTGATAAACCGACTCATCAATGGTCAAGTGGCCCGCCAACACCTCGCCGTAAACCCGTTGCCCCGACGCGTGCGCCCGCATGATGGCGGCCACCGTGTCTTCACTCGACACATGCACGATGTACAGCGGTGTGCCCAGCACCTGCGCGATGCGAATGGCGCGCTCGGCGGCTTCGGCTTCCACTGCGGGTGGGCGAGACAGCGGATGGCCTTCAGGGCCGGTGATGCCTGCGGCCACCAAGCGTTTTTGCAGTTGAAAAACCAGTTCGCCGTTTTCGGCATGCACCGTGGGAATGGCCCCCAATTCAAGGGCGCGGCTGAAGCTGTTCACCAGCACTTCGTCGTCGGCCATGATGGCGTTTTTGTAGGCCATGAAATGCTTGAAGCTGTTCACGCCGTGTTGATGCACCAGCGTGCCCATGTCGGTGTGAACGCTGTCGTCCCACCACGTCACCGCCACATGAAAGCTGTAGTCGGCGGCTGACTTTTGCGCCCAACCGCGCCAGTTGTCCCAGGCTTCCATCAGGCGCTGCTTGGGGTCGGGAATCACGAAGTCAATGATCATCGTGGTGCCGCCCGACACGCCTGCCGATGTGCCGGTGTAGAAATCGTCTTTGGTGACCGTGCCCATGAAGGGCAGCTCCATGTGGGTGTGGGTGTCGATGCCGCCGGGCATCACCAACAGGCCGCCCGCGTCTATCACTTCGCAGCCCGCAGGTGCTTGCAAACCCGCACCGACGGCCGTGATGACGCCGGCTTGGCACAGCACGTCGGCCACCACGCTGGTGTCGGCATTGACAACGGTTCCGCCTCTGATCAACACGCTGTTCATGTGATTTCTCCCTTGAGTTTTGAAGTTCAGGCTAAGGCTTTTGCGTTGGCATTGACCGTGGGCAATTCATTTGCTTTGGCCAACATGGCATGCAGCAGCACGTTGCCTCCGGCCGATATCCATTCGGGTTTGGCGTCTTCAATTTCGTTGTGGCTGATGCCGCCGATGCAGGGCACAAAAATCATTGCGGTGGGCGTGACTTTGGACATGTAGCAAGCGTCGTGGCCTGCCCCCGAGACGATGTTGCGGGTGCTGTAGCCCAGTTGTTGTGCACCGGCGCGCACCATGGCCACGCAGCTCTCGTCGAAGTGCACGCAGTCGTACTGAAAAATTTGCTTCAGCTCGTGTTCAAGGCGGCTCTCGGCGGCGATGCGGGCCACACCAGCCTTCAACTCGGCGTCCATTTTGGTGAGCTCGGCGTTGTCGGGGCAGCGGAAGTCAATCGTCAAAAACACCTTGCCCGGAATCACGTTGCGCGAGTTCGGGTAGTTGTTCAACATGCCCACGGTGGACACCGCCACCGGCGCGTGCTTCAAGCCAATGTCATTGACGAGTTGGATGATTTTTGCGGCACCCAGCAGCGCGTCGCGGCGCACCGGCATGGGCGTCGGGCCGGCGTGCGACTCTTGGCCGGTCAGCACCAATTCATACCAACGCTGACCCTGTGCGTCGGTGACCACGCCTATGGTTTGGCCTTCGGCTTCCAAGATGGGGCCTTGCTCAATGTGCGTCTCGAAAAACGCGTGCACTGCGCGACCGCCCACGGGCTCGGTGCCCGCGTAGCCGATGCGCTTCAATTCTTCGCCCATGGTTTTTCCGTTGGCGTCGGCGCGCGACAGGCCGTAATCCAAAGTGAACACGCCCGCATACACGCCCGACGCGACCATGGCCGGGGCAAAGCGCGATCCTTCCTCATTCGTCCACACCGACGCTTCCACCGGCCGCTCGGTTTCGATGCCGTGGTCGTTCAGCGTGCGTATGACTTCCAAGCCCGCCAGCACGCCGTAAACGCCGTCAAAGCGTCCGCCGGTGGGTTGGCTGTCAAGGTGACTGCCGGTGCCCACGGGGGCCAATGCGTTGTTGCGGCCCGGGCGTCTGGCAAAAATGTTGCCCATGAAATCAACCGTCACGGTGCAACCGGCTTCTTTGCACCATTTGACGAAGAGGTCGCGGCCGTCGCGGTCTAAATCGGTGAGCGCCAAGCGGCACACGCCGCCTTTGGCCGTGGCACCGATCTTGGCCATCTCCATCAGGCTGTTCCACAGGCGGGTTTCGTTTATTTTCAGCTGGTTCATGGCGTTCTCCGTTTTTTGACGGGGGTAGGTTTTCGGGTGCTCGATGCAGAAACACCGTGCAGCACGATGCGCTGCACGTTGTCCACCGTCTGCTCAAAAAAATCGGGGTCGTTCAAGGTGCGCCCCGCCACCGCTTGCACCTGCACCGCGAAGTCGGCGTAGTGCTGCGTGGTGGCCCACAAAGCAAACACCAAATGCACAGGCTCCACCGGGGCCAAGCGACCACTTTGCACCCATCCTTGTATGACCTCGGCTTTTTGCATCACCAAGTCATGCAACTCGTGGGCCAGCTCGTCGCGCAGCAGCGGCGCGCCTTGAATCAGCTCCAAACAAAACAGGCGCGAGGCGTCGGGCCAATCACGCGACAGCACCAGCTTGCGGCGGATGTAATTGGCGATGGCGGTTTGCGGGTCTTGCTCGGCGCTGAAGGCGCGCAGCGGCTCCAGCCACAGCGTGAGCAGGTCTCGCAAGACCGACACATACAGGTCTTCTTTGTTGGCGAAGTAGTAGAGCAAGCTGCTCTTCGACACCTCGGCCCGTTCGGCCACTTGATCGACCGACACACCGTGCAAACCGAAGCGCGAAAACAAATCAAGCGCGGCCCGCAAGATCACAGCGCGCCGGTCGTTGATGCGCTCGCGACGCGGGCTGCCTGCTGCGGCGGCGCGCACCGCGTGCACGGCTTTAGAGCGTTTGTTTTTGGCAAGCACGGCGGGTGGATTGCGCGGCTCACGCAACTTCACCGACCCCAAGCTTGCAATCACAGCTGCCAACGTGTGCCCCCAAAAAACAAAACGCCGCGAGTTGCAGCGTTTTAATTATGGAGATCGGTTTTCGGTTTGTCCAGATGGACAAATCCGCAGGTTTCAGCCGTCGGCGTTCAGTACTGCAACTCCAAAAACACCACTTCGTTGTTGGCTGCTGGCCAGCTTCGCCCGACGATGCGCTCGCCGTTGAACTCGCCTGCCACTGCGCGCATGCCGTCTTCCATGAGCTTTAACTTGGACACCGCAACACCGGCCACGCCCTGCGGAATGCCAGCGGGCGGGCTCTTGCCGTCGAGGCTGATGCTGTCACGCGGCAGGCCGAAGTAGCCGCGCGGGCGGGTGAAAGTGAGCACCGATTTGGCGTCTTTGTCGGCGTCGGCCAAGCGCTCGGCGCGCAGGTTGACGATGTCGGACGAACGCGCAAAGGCCGAGCGGTAGTAGTGAGTTGTTGCGTAGCCGGGCATGGCAATCACGAACTCGTGCGTGGCGGTGGGGCTGGTTTTCAGCGGCCCCCACATGCCGTCAGCGGCAATGGTTTTGTTGACCAAGGCCGCGCCCATGCGTTCACCTGTTGACGGGTTGGTGGCATAGACCGTGACCTGCGCGCCCACCAGCGGCAGGTTGTTGACGTAGCCGCCTTGCAGGTTGTTCAAGCCTTGGCCAGACACCTTGCCGCTCAGCACCACGTTGGCTTCGGCCGTTATGTTCACTATGGGGGCGGTACCGGTGATGAAACGGTGCGTTGCTTCAAACGCTTTGGCGCTGAAAGAAGTTTCACGGTGGTCTATGCCCGCGATGACAACGTTGTCTGCGCCTTTCAATTCCGGGCCCGCAAACGTCACGTTGGTGGGCGTGCCTTTGGAGCCTATCCACACACCGTCGGGCTGTGCAAATTTGTCGTTGTTGTCGGAGCGGATGGTCATCCACTTTGGGCCGGGCGTGACCTCTGAACCGTTCGGTCCTTGCGGCTTGTTCAGCGCCGTCAAGAAAGGGCCAGCGCCATTGAATTCGCCGCCGGGTCGGGTGTTGATGTCGGCCCACACGCCGTGGTTGGGTGTGCCGCCCAAGATGGCGTGCGACACCTTGGCCGCGCCGCCGCCGTTGGCAATGTAGTTGCGCACCGCGTTGCCGCCGCGCGAGTTGGCGAACAGCACCACTTGGCTGGCACCGGTGGCCTTCAACACCTTGTCGACCTCGGCCGAGAGGTACTGCATGTGCTCGGTGGTGGAGGTGCGGCCGTCTTGCGCTTTGCCGTCGTCGTCGCGCGCCAGCGGGTAGGGCAGGTCGATGGCATGCAGCCGTTCACGCGGCCAGCCGTTGGACTCAAACCGCCACAGCGTGGTCGTCCACAAAGCGGCCGTGTCACCGTTGCCGTGGACGAAGACGATGGGTGGTGGTGCGGTGGCGGTGAGGGTGGAGCAGGCGCTGAGGGTGGTGGCTGCGAGGGCGAGCATGGCTGCGCGACGGGTGAAAGACTGGTTCATCAAAAAGCTCCTTGGAGGAAACACAAACCGGATGAGCGCTCTCCCCTTTGCTGGGTGAGGGCGGGGGAGGGTGTGAGCTCGACGCATTCTTGCGGATTGACTGCCAATTTTTCACCTCTCCCCAACCCTCCCCGTCAAGGGAGGGGGCTAAGACTGTGGGCCGGTCATGTCGTTGGCGGACGGAAGGGTGGGCAGTTCGAGCCCTGATATTCCTTTCGCCGCGCGCACCGCATTCAACACCGCGCGCGCCACCACTTCAGCGGCCAAGGTGCCCAGCACCGTGGTGTGCACCTGCAAGCCGCTCGCACCCGTGCCCAAGGCAAACAACGTGTCGCCGTCGGTCAAGGTGTGCACGGGGTTGATGCTGCGCGCCAAGCCGTCGTGGGCCATTTGCGCGATCTTGTTGGCTTGCACTTTGTTGATGACGGCGTCGGTGGCCACCACGCCGATGCTGGTGGCGCTTCCCGGCATCAGGTGCTGCAACACCTCGCCGTTCAGAATCGCCTCTGTCGTGCCGATCATGCGCAAACCGTCTTCGCTGCGCGCCCCCGCCACCACGGTGCCACTGCTCGGGTCGACCACATCGCCCACCGCATTCACTGCCACCATCGCGGCCACCGTCACGCCGTTGACGCACACTGAGGCACTGCCAATGCCGCCTTTCATGGCGCGCGGGATGCCAAACAATTTGCCCACCACCGCACCCGCACCCGCGCCGACATTGCCCTGCGCTTCGGCTGAGTTCTTTGCGGCGATGCAAGCCGCGTAGCCCGAAGCAGCATCGGGTCGTATCGACGCATCACCCGTGAACAAGTCAAACAAAATTGCCGCCGGCACGATGGGAATGCGCGTCGGGCCGACTTGAACACCAACCCCTTGTTCCTCCAACCAGCGCATCACCCCGCCTGCTGCGTCCAGCCCAAACGCACTGCCGCCAGACAGCAAGATCGCGTGCACCTGCTCCACAGAATTCAGTGGCGACAACAGCTCGGTTTCGCGCGTGCCAGGTGACGCGCCGCGCACATCCACACCGGCCACCGCGCCTTGCGGCGTGAGCACCACGGTGCAGCCGGTGGGGCGGCGCGCATCGGTGAAGTGGCCCACGCTGAGGCCGCGAACGTCGGTGAGTGAGCCGGGGAAAGTGGGCTGGTTCATCAAACTGATTCAACCACGGCGCACCAAGCGTTCAGGTGGGGCCGCACCCTGATCTGCTGCTTTCGATGTGCCCTACTGAACTCCGTAGGTACGCAGGCTTTGCAGCTTCGTGCCGTACAGCGCTTGCTCTTCACGCGTGCTGCTGTTTTGCACCGCCAGCGCCATTTGCCGACGTGCCTGCGCAATTTCACCCAAACGGAAATGCGCCACGCTCAGCCAAAAATGAAACTCACTGCTGTGGTCGGCACGTTTGACTTCTTTAGCAAAAAAATCTGATGCGGCCCGGTATTCGCCGCGCGCCATGGCCTGCGTCCCGAGTTGGAAAAAATAGTAGGGCGGGTAAGGCTCTAATGCGGCCAGGCGCGCTTGAAACACCTGCGCCTGCGCGGTGCGATTTAGTTTGTTCAAAAGCCTCGCCATGTTGGCCAAGGCCTGTCGGTCGGTGGGCCGTTGGGTCAGCACGTGGTTGAACGCCTGCTCGGCGGCCTTCAGATCGCCGTGGCGGCTGTAGACCACGCCCAAGGTGTTGTACGGGCTCAAAAATTCAGGCGCGCGATGAATCGCCGCGCGCACCCAGGCATAGGCCTCATCGAGTTGCCCCACGCTCAAGGCTTCAGCGGCTTTGTTGTTGAGGTACATGGCCACCACAGTGGCTTCAGACACGGGTCGGTTGCGGTGGCCGGTGATTTGATCGGCGGGCAAAAAGTCGATGGTCATGCTGCTGCCCGGGTCGTAGCCCACGGTTCTGTGCAAGGCGCGCGGGCCCAGCGTGATGTTGACGTGCGAGTTCAAAAACGCCATGCCATCGGCGCGGCTCCAGACCTCATCCACATCCACCGTTTGATAGCTCACTTGCAAGTCAAGCGCTTTGGCAAACGCCGCTGTCATCAGCACCAGCGACAAGCAGTTGCCGCGCCGCGCGTCAAACGCCTGAGCGGCGTTGCGGGTGGTCAGCGTGTCGTAGTCGAGCTTGAGCTGATCGCGCCGGTAAAGCGCCGTGACCAAGCCGCGCGCTGCGCCGTCACTGCGCAGTTGCCGTGCGATGTCGACCTGCAAGTAGCGCGTCATCGCCTCACTCAGCGCGAACACGTCGTCAGCGTTGACGGCTTGCGCTGGGGGTTTGAAAAGGTGGTCGCGAAACAAGGCGTTTGACGGGACCGGAGCTTGCGACTCGTTGGGTGTTGCACACGCACCAAGAAGTCCACACGCACCAAGAAGTGCACACATCAGCAAAGCGACCAAGCGTTTCATCGGGCGTCCTTATTGGAATCGACTGCTATTCACAGGACGCAGCGCATCCACCCTGACGACGTGCCGAACTTTGCGCCCAACTCATTTCTTCGTGCTGACCTTCGTGCTGACCTTCATGCGGACATTAGACCCGATGGTCGTACACAAACCGTCTCACCTTGACCGCCTTGATGCGCATTGCATCGGCGTGCGCCGGGTTGATGAGCAGGTTGTTCTCTTCGTTCACGATCACCGACGGCACCACCAGCAGGGCGGTGCGTGCGGCGCTCAGCCACTTTGAACCGATGGCGCGTGACACCAAGCCTTCGGGGATGGCATCCCAGCCGACAGCCAAGGGCGTGGGCAAAATTTCTCGGCTGGCCCAAACGTCTGCGGGCACATCAATGCGCACCAGAAAACGATTCCACGGCAACGCACTCCCCAAGCCGAAATTCGCGCGTGTTTCCCAGGCTGCGAGTGAGATGGAAGTGGCCGCGTAGGCCACGTGCTCGCCCGCATGATTCCAGCGCGCGCCTCGAATTGCCGCACCTTTGCCGCCGAGGTCTTCGGCCGTCCACTGCGGCGTGTCGGAAGCGATGCGCCAAAGGCTGGTGGTGTGAGTGGGTTGAAGCTCGGCGGCTGGGGCGCTGCTGCCGGCAGTGGTCATCCGGCGCTCATCCAACCAGGCCGCCGCGCATGCGCTCCAGCACTTGTTCGACAGCGCGCTGACCTTCAGGATTGCGCAGCATTTCAGCCGGCGTTTTGCCGCCCAATTCGGGCAGTGCAATGCGCACCCACTGCGCCACCCAGGCTTGCACGTCGAAAGTTTTCATGGCCTGCGGGTCGCCGCTTTCTTCCAGTAGTTTGCGCAGGGTGGCCACCACGCGCAAGTAACCCATGACGCGGTGACCGGCCACGTCGGGCAGGCGTTCTTTGGCTTCTTCCTTGCGGCGAAATGTGGTGGGCGAGACGCCAATCAAATCCATCACCGCGCCGATGGGCTCGCCCGTGGCGTCGGCAATCATGTGAACCACATGCGTGGGCACGCCGACTTCCACGGCGTTGAACAATTCGATGCCGGGTGAGCCACTGACGCGACTGACCAAGTCGTTCAGCTCGCGCTTTTTTTCGCGCTGTGGGTCGCTGCGGGGTTTGGAGCTAGAGTTTGAACGCGGGTTCGAGCGCGGGTTCGAGCTTTCACCTGAAGCCGACGCCGCATTTCTTTTGAGCTGCTGGGCCCAAAAGTCAGGTGCGGCCGCGGGCGTGACGGTAGCTGAGCCGGGTCGGGCAAGAAGTTTGGCGCTGACAGCAAGGTTCATGACTTAACCATTTGGTGTTATTCAAACAACCAAATGGTACAACAAATCAATGCGCGATGCGTTTGGCCGTCTGCGCCTGGGTTGACGCGATGGAAGCCGGTTGGCAAGGCGACTACGTCGGCGCAGCCCACTGCGCACCCTTGGCCAGCACCTACTTCAACATGCGCAAAACCACCATCTACGGTG
>JANYJJ010000103.1 GCA_025358485.1 Burkholderiales bacterium
ACCCAGTTGGTCCAGCGTGTGTCAAAAAACGAATGCTGAAGCCAGCTTGGCAACATCAAAGCGACCGCACCCGCCAGCCACAGCCAGCGCCCCCAATGTCCGGTGAAGCGCGTGACGACGAGCATCAGCGCGATGCCGTGCAGCACGCCAAAGCTGATGAAGCTTTTGGGGAACATCAGTATCGACCCGGCCGTCACCAGCACCGCGCAGCTGGCCACTTGCGACCAGCGCCGCCAAAACCGTGCAGTGCTTTGCCCTTGCTGCAAAGCCACGGCTTGACCCAAGCCAGCGCAAAACAAAAACAAGCTGACGATGCAAGTGCGCTGCGTCGTCCAAAACGGATCAAGGTAAAAGTTTTGCTTGATGAAACCGGCATGGTTCAAGTCAAAGCAAAAGTGGAACCCCGCCATCCAAACAATGGCCGCCCCGCGCAGGGCGTCCAGGCGATCAAAGCGGTTGGTGGTGTCAGCGCTGCTCATTGGTTAGCGTCATTTGTTGACGTCACTTGTTGACGTCATTTGCTGACGTCACTTGTTGAAATAGCGCACACCCGGCAAGCCTTCAAAGTGCGCGTCTTGCGTCCACAACTCGGCGCCGCAAGACTGCGCCGTGGCATAAATCAAGCTGTCGGCCAAGGGCAGGCCACTTCTCGTTGCCTGCAAGGCGACACCGAGACTCAATTCGATGACTTGACCTTGCAACATCAACGTCAAAGCCTGAGCCGCCACCTCGTCCCCGGCTTCGCGCGTCACCTTCTTGATGACTTCGTAGATCGTGATGATGGGAACCACCAGCAAATGCACATCACCGACAGCTTCGGCAAACAAAGACCTTCTCTCGGTGTCTGCGAAATACTCAATCCAGCATGAAGAATCGAGCACGATCGGCAGGCGTGGTTTGTCAACAGCAGAACGTCTTTTTCTGGGCATGGCCTTGCTTTTGCTGGCGACTGATTTGCCCGCCGACAGCGTTTTGGCCCGGGTGACCATCAGAGGCGGTCAGGCTCAACAGGCAACGACGTGTCCATGCCACGCGCAATGCCGCGATAGGCGGCAGGTGGCTTGATGGGCAGCAGCCGAATGACCCCACCCAAATTCACGACCATCATCTTCTGGCCGGGCGCGATGCCAGTGCTCTCACGCACAGCCAGGGGAATGACCACTTGAAATTTGGGTGAGACCGTGACGACACTGGATTTCATAACGACCATTTTATCGTTGAACCGATCTCAGGTCGATCCATTGATGTGAAGCTCTGAATCTACGACCAGAGCGTGAAGCTCGGCTCGCGATCCTGCTGGACGATTTGCGCAAGCTGCATGGTGACGAAAGGGCGACGCGACGAAAATGTGGATGCAAGAAGCAAAACAAGTTCAGCGCGCGCAGGTGGAAGTCAACGATAGCCGCCCATCCCCTGCACCGCCTTGATCGCCCCGGCACCCATCGACGCGCCGAAGCGTTTGGCCAAGCGCTCGGCCACGTTTTCTTTCAGCGTGTAGTCGATGATGTCTTCGGCTTTAACCACTTCGCGGGCCACATAGTCCAGGGTGCCAAACTTGTCGGCCAAGCCCATTTTCACGGCTTCTTCGCCGTTCCAGAACAGACCTGAAAACGTGTCGGGGGTTTCTTTCAAACGCTCGCCGCGGCCTTCTTTCACCACCTTGATGAACTGGTTGTGAACTTGATCGAGTGAGGCTTTGATGTAGGCGCGGTGTTTGTCGGTGAGCGGTGAAAACGGGTCGCCGATGGCCTTGTTTTCACCGGCTGTGAGCAGACGGCGTTCAACGCCGACTTTCTCCATCACGCCGCTGAAACCAAAGCTGTCCATGAGCACGCCGATCGAGCCCACCACGCTGGCTTTGTCGGTGTAAATCTCATCCGCCGCCACGGCGATGTAGTAGGCCCCAGAGGCACAAACTTCTTCGACGACAACGTAGAGTTTTTTCTTGTGAAGCGCTTTCAAACGCAAAATTTCGTCGTGAATGATGCCGCTTTGCACAGGGCTTCCACCGGGTGAATTCATGCGCATCACCACGGCGGTGGCGGACGGTTCTTCAAACGCACTTTTGAGGGCGCTGATGAGGTGCTCGGCGCTGGCTTCGCCGTCGGCGGTGATCTCACCGCGCACTTCAATCAGGGCGGTGTGCGGACCGCTGGGTGCGCCGGTGACGTGGTTGCGTGACGATAGGAGTGACCACGCGATAAACGCAAAAAATGCCAGCCACGCGAGCCTGAAAAATGCCTTCCAGCGACGCTCGATCTGGCGGTCTTTCAAATAGACGGTGGCAAATTTTTCGAGCGCGGATTCAACGTGCAGCGGTGCCGCTGCGGCCTGCGCGGGTGCAGGAGGCGAAGCGGGAGGAGCAGAGGAAGACGCAGCGGAAGAAAGCGGTGAACCCGGTTCATCCAAGTCTTGTGAGGTGGGTTGAAAGTCGTTGCGCGGATCCATGCAATCACCTCGGGTTGGGGTTCTGGTTGCTTGTACAAAAGTCACTCAAAAACCACAGGCTGAGTGTCGCGAGAAGGATACCAATACACCTGTCCTTCGCGCTCTTCCACCTTCAGCACAGTCAGCGTGCCTTTGCCGCAAGGCCCGCCTATGCACCTCCCACTGAGCGGCTCGTATGCCGCGCCGTGGATGGAACACATGATGAATTCTTTATCACCGTCGAGGAACTCGCCGTGCTGCCAATCCATCTCGGTGGGCACGTGCAAACAGCGGTTCAGGTAGGCCACGACTTGGCCGTCAAAGCGCAGCACAAAGCCGCGCGCTGGTTCGCGAAAGTGCATTACGTCAAACACAAAAGCTTGGCCGCGTTCGTTCAACTCGCTGGACGGGCACAGCGGCTGCGGATCGGTGACTTTGGCCGCTGATGGGTGCTCAGGCATGTTGCTGCAGCCAGGCGTTGAGGTCGGCCACGGTGTGAGCGATGTGCAGCGGTTTGAGCGCTGCAAAGGTCGACGGCTCGTGCGCGCCGTAGCTCACGCCCACGCTGGGGCAACCAGCGTTCACCGCCAGCTGCAAGTCGTGGGTGGTGTCGCCAATCATCAAGGTGCGCCCGGGCGGCACGCCCAATTCGGCCATCAACTCCAGCAGCATTTGCGGATGCGGTTTGGAGGTGGTCTCATCCGCTGTGCGGGTGGCGTCAAACAGGCCTTTGAGCTGCACGCTGCCCAAAGCCTCGTTCAAGCCGCTGCGCGATTTGCCGGTGGCCACGCTGAGCAAATGGTTGCGTGCTTTCAACGCAGCCAACATGTCGAGCACGCCACCGAACAAACTGAGCTCGTGTTGACTCACGCTGTAGTGGTGGCGATAGCGCTGGCCCATTTCGCTGTAGCGCTCGCGCGGCAGACCGGGGGCGGCGTGTTGCAGCGCTTCGATCAGGCCCATGCCGATCACGTAGCTGGCGTCTTTGTCGCTGGGCACCACGACGCCCAAATCAGCGCAGGCGGCTTGAATGCTGCGGGTGATGAGGGCGGTGGAGTCGAACAGCGTGCCGTCCCAGTCGAAGGCAATGAGGTCGAACGTTCTTGGGGATGTGGTTGGGGTTGTCATGGAGGGTCACTTCAAAGCAGCCAAAAGTTGCTGGCATTCTGGCGGCAGCGGTGCTTGCAGCTCGATCACTCCGGCCGTGGCGGGGTGTTCAAACCGCAAGCGGCGCGCGTGCAAAAACATGCGCTTGAATTTGATGCCGGACACGGCCGTGCCTTTGGTCAGCGCTTGGTTGACGGCCTCATCGCCGTACTTCTCATCCCCTGCAATCGCATGGCCCTCGCTGAGCAAGTGAACGCGAATTTGGTGGGTGCGGCCGGTTTTGATGGTCACGTCGAGCAGGCTGTAGTTGGCATAAGCGGTCACCACTTTGACCAAGGTGATGCAGCGGCGGCCGTCCTCGTTGCTCTCGTCCACCGCCCGCACCCGGCGCTCACCTTCGGCCGTCAAAAACTTGTGCAGCGACGTGTCGATCACTTTTTTGGACGCCGGCCACGCGCCCAACACCAAGGCGGCGTAGGTCTTGCCAGTCTCGCGTTGGCGGAACTGTTCTTGCAAGGCCAACAGCGCTGACCGGCGCTTGGCAATCATCAGCAAGCCCGAGGTTTCTTTGTCCAGCCGGTGGATCAGCTCCAAGAACTTGGCCATGGGCCGCGCTTGGCGGAGTTGTTCTATCACCCCAAAACTGACGCCGCTGCCGCCGTGAACCGCCACTCCGGCGGGTTTGTCGATGACCAACAAGTGATCGTCTTCAAAGACGACAGGAAATTCGCGTGGCGGCGCGGGTTGCTCGCCGCTTCGGTCGGCCACGCGAACCGGTGGCACACGAACCTCATCGCCCAGCGCCAGCCGCGTGTCAGCCTGCGCGCGGCCTTTGTTCACCCGCACCTCGCCCGAACGTATCACCCGGTAAATGTGGGTTTTGGGCACGCCCTTGAGCAGCTTGATCAGGAAGTTGTCGAGGCGCTGCCCGTCTGAGCCTTCGTCCACCACGAGCCGAGCCACAGCGGGCGCCACGGTTTGCACGCAGGACGAAGCTGCTGCGGTGCCGGTAGGCATTTGTTTGCCCCCTATAATGTGTTGCACCACGAAGTCGCCGTAAGTGATTGATTTTCTTGAGTTTACTCGGGCTTTAAATCCACGCAGAAGGCGTTAAATTGTGGTGGATGTCATTGAAACTGATGTGGAAACGTCGGTATTTGTCAGCGACATCGGTAAAAAAAATGGTGATGCAACGCACCCCGCGTGCGGCGGGCCCCTTCCCATCGTGAACGGGCAGCCCACAAAACGGTGCGGCAGAGCAAACGTAGAACGAACTGCCAGGGCATGGTGCCCTGGAAAGTACCAAGGTTTTCAGGCTGAAGACAGGTGCTTGCGACGATCAGGTCGCAGCTTCCGGCCTTCAACCCGCGTTCAGTGACCACGCGAATGTTGTCTCCAACCCCCATCCACTTGCACCCCTTGCGCATGCCGGCCCGTTTGGCCAACCGCATGCGATCCAGTGCGACCGGGTGCGGCCCCCAGACACGGCCTCTTGCCGCCAGCGCGCCCTCGCCCATCCGGCGAACCAGCGCGCAGCGCAGATGTGCCATCGCTTACATCATTGCCACGCACGCGCCAACGCTGCCCCACTGACCGGCAACGGCCAGCAGCAGTCCAGGGCGATTCCTTCTCCGTTCGTCAACGTCACTCGTGCATCAATTCGCTGCTTTCTGACTTCAAACCAAGCAAATCAGAAAACGCAGCTTGTTGAACCGCCGCCCGTCCACGCGACGCCGGCATAGGAGTGAATATGAAACGCATGTTGATCAACGCGACGCAGTCTGAAGAGCGTCGTCTCGCCATCGTCGATGGCCAAAAACTGCTTGATTTCGAAACCGAAATTGAGGGCCGCGAACAGCGCAAAGGCAACATCTACAAGGCCGTCGTCACGCGCGTTGAGCCTTCGCTGGAAGCCTGCTTCGTTGACTACGGCGAAGACCGCCACGGCTTTTTGCCGTTCAAGGAAATTTCACGCAACTACTTCCGCGACGGCGTCGACGTGCGCACCGCGCGCATCCAAGACGCCATCAAAGACGGCGACCAGTTGCTGGTTCAGGTGGAAAAAGAAGAGCGCGGCAACAAAGGCGCCGCACTGACCACCATGGTCAGCCTGGCTGGCCGCTACTTGGTGCTGATGCCCAACAACCCGCGCGGCGGCGGTGTGAGCCGTCGCATTGAAGGCGAAGAGCGCGAAGAACTGAAGGAAAACCTCGACCAGCTGGAATACCCCAAAGGCATGAGTCTGATCGCGCGCACCGCCGGCATCGGCCGCAGCGCGCCCGAATTGCAGTGGGACCTGAACTACATGCTCAAGCTGTGGGACGCCATTGACGGCGCTGCCAAAGCGGGCAAAGGTGCCTTCCTGATTTACCAGGAAAGCTCACTCGTCATTCGCGCGATTCGCGATTACTTCACCGCCGATGTCGGTGAAATCTTGATCGACACCGACGACATTTTTGAGCAAGCGCAGCAGTTCATGAGCCATGTGATGCCCGAGACGGCGCACAAGGTAAAGCGCTACCGCGACGACGCGCCGCTGTTCAGCCGCTTCCAAATTGAGCACCAAATTGAGACCGCGTTTTCCCGCACCGTGAATCTGCCTTCGGGCGGTGCCATCGTCATTGACCACACCGAGGCTTTGGTGTCGGTGGACGTGAACTCGGCGCGCAGCACGCGTGGCTCTGACATCGAAGAAACCGCCACCCGCACCAACTTGGAAGCGGCCGACGAGATCGCGCGCCAAATGCGTCTGCGCGATTTGGCCGGTTTGATCGTGGTCGACTTCATCGACATGGAAGAGTCGAAGAACCGCCGCGAGGTGGAAACCCGCTTGCGCGACGCGCTGCGCCCCGACCGCGCCCGCGTTCAGTTCAGCACCATCAGCAAATTTGGTTTGCTAGAGATGAGCCGCCAGCGCCTGCGCCCGGCGCTGTCCGAAGGCAGCCACATCACTTGCCCGCGTTGCAACGGCACCGGCCACATCCGCGACACCGAATCCAGCGCGCTGCAAATTTTGCGCATGGTGCAAGAAGAGTCAATGAAGGACAACACCGCCGCCGTGCACGTGCAAGTGCCGGTCGAAGTGACCAGCTTCTTGCTGAACGAGAAGCGCACCGAGATCACCAAGATCGAGCTGAAGCAGCGCGTGACTGTGCTGTTGGTGCCCAACAAAAACCTCGACACGCCGAACTACCGTTTGGAGCGTTTGCGTCACGACGACCCGCGTTTGGAAAACCTGCAAGCCAGCTATACGATGATTGAAGAGGCCGACGAAGAGTCGGGCCCGACACGTCGTGAGAAGGCCGCGCCCAAGCAGCAGCCCGTCATCAAAGGCATCTTGCCCGAGACACCGGCACCAGCGGCGATTCCTAAGCCTGCCCCTGCCCTTTCACCCGCGGCAGCGCCTGCGCCGGTTCGCGCACCCGCACCCGCACCCGCAACCGCACCCGCATCAAGCGGTGGTTTCTTTGCTTGGTTGGGACGCTTGTTTGG
Source organism: Burkholderiales bacterium (assembly GCA_025358485.1). GTDB lineage: Bacteria > Pseudomonadota > Gammaproteobacteria > Burkholderiales > Burkholderiaceae_C > JANYJJ01. The sequence continues at coordinate 7,027 of JANYJJ010000103.1, forward strand.
CGGTGGCGACAGCGCCGCCAGCAGCACATCGAGCACCGTTCGAACCGCTGTTGTCGCGACGACTGCTGCTGCCGCAGCAGCTGCCACCTTGGCGGCTGCGAGCGAGTCACGTGGTGAACGCGGCGAACGTGGTGGCCGCAGTGAGCGCGGCGGACGCGGTGGCCGTGATGGCAAACGTGGCGACGGACGCGGAGAAGGCCGCGGTGATCGAGGCGAGCGTGGCGACAAACCTGCAACCAACGGCGAAGGCCGTGGTCGCGGTGAACGTTCAGGCCGAGGCGGTCGCGGCGAACGCGGTGACAAGCCTGAAGAAGGCAGCACCAGCGAAGTCAGCGCGGCGCGATCAGACGAGCGCGGCCCAAAACCAGAAGGCCATTCTGAGGGCCGTGGTGAAGGTCGCAGCGAAGGTCGCGGCGAAGGACGTGGCGATGGTCGCCGAGGTTCGCGCAACCCACGTTCAGCAGGAACGGAAGAAGCCGCCAACGGCGTAACCGCACCTCAACAACAGAGCTTTGTCGACACGCTGCCGGGCGCAGAAGGGACTGCCTTTGCCGCAACCAGCGAGAACAGCGAGAACGGCGAGAGCGGTGAAGCCCGCGAAGGCAGCCGCCGTCGCCGTCGTGGCCGTGGTGGCCGCGACCGTGACGAGTCACGTGGTGCTGATGGCAGCGCTGACGTCAATGGTGAGGTGAACGGCGAAGTCAACGACAACGCAGCACCGGTGGCCCGCTCTGAAAACGGTGGCAGCAACGCCCCATCAGAAGACGGCGCACCACGTGCTGAAGGCAGCGAAGGCGCAGAGCGCGAACGCGGTCGGCGTG
>JANYJJ010000132.1 GCA_025358485.1 Burkholderiales bacterium
CAAAATCAGCGCGCCAAAGGTGATCACGGCAAACCAGCCGTCAAACTTGGCTGACAACAAAATGATGACCAGCGTAATCTCAAACAGCGTGGGCAGGATGTTGTAGATGGTGAAATTCAGCAGCGACTGAATGCTGCGCGAACCGCGTTCAATGTCGCGCGACACGCCGCCGGTTTGGCGCTCCAGATGGAATCGCAGGCTGAGCGCCAGCAGGTGCTCAAACGCTTCCAACGACACGCGCCGCGCAATGCGTGCGGCCACCGGATAAAACAAGAATTCACGCAGCTCGGTGAAGGCCGTGATGGACAAACGCAGCGCGCCATAAGCCAGCAGCAACGCCACCGGCACCACCAGCAAGGCGCTGGGGTCGCCGGGTTTCAAGCTCAGCGCATCGACCAATTGCTTCAGCACCAAAGGCACGCCGACGTTGGCCAATTTGGCGGCCACCAAAAACATCAAGGCCACTGCCACGCGGCCGCGCCACTGCCACACATAGGGCAGCAGTTTTTTCAGAGTGGACCAGTCGGAGCGGGGGGCAGCGGGCGCTTTGAGGTCGGCAACGTCAACAGGCGCTGCATGAGAGGAAGGACGCATCGTGGAAGAATCAATCTGCAAGTCGAGCAAACAGCTCTGAGGGCGCTGCCGTTGGCTGTCTGTAGAACACAAAAAAATATCCGTTCGGACTGAGGTAGCGAAGTCTTGCGCTGGCCTTCCTTCGCTACCTCAGGACAGTCGGAGAAAACACCTCAGTGCGAACGGGATGTGGTGGCCGTATGAACTCAAGGAAATGAGGCACTATGCAACAGACTTCAAATCAAGGCGCTGCGACACACGCTGCTGCGGACGAAAAAAACATCGCCACCGATTCCATTGCGCCTTTGCAACTGCCCGGCGACCGCCAATTGGTGCTGCGCGTGATGCCCATGCCGGCCGATGCCAACGGCAATGGCGACATTTTTGGCGGCTGGATCATGGCGCAGGTTGACTTGGCCGGTGCGGTGCTGCCCGCGCGCATTGCCAAGGGCCGCATCGTCACCGTGGCGGTGAACCAGTTCATCTTCAAGCAGCCGGTGTCGATGGGTGACCTGCTGAGCTTTTACGCCAAGGTCGAGCGCATCGGCATCACGTCGGTCACGGTCAATGTAGAGGTGTACGCCGAGCGCGACCCGGCCAACTTGCACGTTGTGAAGGTGACCGAGGCCAACCTGACTTACGTGGCCATCGACATGCATGGCAAGCCGCGGCCCATCCCGAAAGGCTGAAGCGCTCGGCTTTCACCAACTACAAAAGCAAGGTCAACATGTTCAAAAGTTTGCGCGTTCCCGAAAAGCTGTTCACTGTGGTGATGTGGCTGGTGTCGTTTGCCTTTGCCGGTTTCTTGACGGGCCTGGGCAACAAAGTGGTGGGTGATATTCCCAAAGTGGAAGACAACCTGAACATCGAGCAGTTTGCCGATCCTGCAGCTTTGAAAGCGGCCAAAGCGGCGCTGGCTGCCAGCGACAAAGCACTTGCTGAGCAAGACAACCGTTTGGCGCAAGTCAACCAAGCGCTCAAGGCGTCGCGCAACGCCTACGGCTCGGCGCGCGAGGCTTACGACAACTGGATTGCCACGCGCACCGCCACCACCGACCCAGCGCAAGACCCTGAGGTCATCAAGCGCACGCGTGGGCTGGACGCTTTGAAAGAGGCTGAGCGCAAATCGGAAATGGCGGTGGAACAGGTGGAGCAGGACAGGCTCAACACCTCGCAGCTGATGGAAAAACAGCGGCGCGCGCAAGACGACATCACCAACGCGGCAGAGGGCAGCTATCGCGCTGCGTTGTTCAAACAAGAAATGCGTGTGTTTGGTTTCAGGCTGGCGCTGACCTTGCCGTTGTTGGCGATTGCGATTTGGTTGGTGGCACGCAAACGCAAGAGTGACTACTGGCCGTTGATGCGCGGCTTCGTGCTGTTTGCGCTGTTTGCTTTCTTCTTCGAGTTGGTGCCTTACATGCCGAGCTACGGCGGCTACGTGCGCTATGTGGTGGGCGTGTTGTTGACGGCGGTGGGCGGGCACTACGTCATCAAAGCCATGCGCGTTTATTTGGCCAAACGTCAACAGGTTGAGGCGCTGTCAGAAGTGCAGCGCAGGCAGTCGCTGGGCTACGAAGAGTCATTGAAAAAAATGGCCGCCAATGTATGCCCAGGCTGCGAGCGCGCCATCGTGACGATGGGGGCCAGCGGCGCGATTGTGGTCACGACGGCTAACGCAGCCACGCCCGCACCCACACCCGCACCGTTGACAGCCAACATGGCCAGCAACTTTTGCGTTCACTGCAGCATGAAGTTGTTTGACCAATGCCGCCAATGCAGCACGCGCAAGAACGCGTTTTTTCACTACTGCCCGAGTTGTGGCACGGGCGCTGCGGCCGCCGCTGCGTCGGCTTAGAGTTTGTCGCCCGGGTCGTCCCAACCCAGCAGCTCAGCCAAGCGGCGGATGACCCAACGTGCCTCGGTGGCCGACACAACAGATGAATCGCCGAGCAGCCCCAGTTCGCAGCGCTCCAACACATCGGCCTCGGTGATGCCCAAGTCAAACAGCACGGTTTTGGCGTGCTCGGTCAGCAGCGTTGCCAGGTCTTCGCACAGTTCATAACGCGCGCTCATCTCCTCGCGCCCAAGGCTGGGTTTGATGCGTCCGGGCGTGACGAACAAGGCCACGAAGGAAGGCGGAATGTCGATGGATTGGTCGTCGGTCATGACTTTGCAGATGGGGCTGGGCAAGTCTAGGCCCCGGCCGCCATAATCAACCTCCGCTTTTGGCCTAGCCTTTGATTGGAGCCCACCATGCCTGGCTTGTTGAACGACATTGATCCCAACGGTTTGCTGGAATATTCGGTGGTCTACACCGACCGCGCGCTGAACCACATGTCGCAGAGTTTTCAGGGCGTGATGCGCGGAATCTCCGGCATCTTGAAAGAGGTCTATCACGCCAAAACGGCGGTGGTGGTGCCGGGCAGCGGCACTTACGGCATGGAAGCGGTGGCACGGCAGTTTGGCGGCGACCAGCGCTGCTTGGTGATACGCAACGGTTGGTTCAGCTACCGCTGGACGCAAATTTTCGAGGCGGGCCACATTCCGTCTGAGGCCACGGTGCTGAAGGCGCGCCGCGTTTTCAGTTCAGCGCATGCAGACAAGCTCGCGCCCTTCGCGCCCGCCCCGATAGAAGAGGTGGTTGCCGCCATCCACGCGCAGCGCCCTGCGGTGGTGTTTGCGCCTCACGTTGAAACTTCGGCCGGCATCATCTTGCCCGACGCTTATTTGCGCGCCGTGGCCGATGCCGTGCACGCCGTGGGCGGCCTGTTTGTGCTGGACTGCATTGCGTCCGGCACGGTCTGGGTCGACATGCAAGCCACCGGTGTGGACGTGCTCATCAGCGCGCCGCAAAAGGGTTGGAGCGGCTCACCGTGCTGCGCTTTTGTGATGCTCAGCGCGTTGGCGCGCGAGCGCATCGACACCACCACCAGCACCAGCTACGCGGTCGATTTGCGCAAGTGGATGCAGATCATGGAAGCGTATGAAGGCGGCGGATACGCGTACCACACCACCTTGCCCACCGACGCGCTGGTGCGCACCTTTGAGGTGATGCAAGAAACCCAGGCTTACGGATTTGACAAGGTGTGCGCTGAGCAATGGGAGCTAGGCAGAGAAGTCCGCGCCATGTTGGCGCGCAAAGGCGTGCAGAGCGTGGCGGCTGCGGGCTTTGAAGCGCCCGGCGTTGTGGTCAGCTACACCAACGATCCCGGCATTCAGTCGGGCAAGAAATTCATGGCGCTGGGTTTGCAAACTGCGGCCGGTGTGCCGTTGCAGTGCGACGAAGGCGCAGACTTTTCGACCTTCCGCATCGGCCTGTTTGGCTTGGACAAGCTGCACAACGTCGAGCGCAGCGTGGCCAACTTAGAACGCGCTCTGGACTCGGTATTAGCGCCTGCGCATATTGAGGTTCCACTCAAAGCAGCGGCTTGATTTAAGCGCTTTCAAGCCAAGGCCGCGCGGACAAACTCCAATCGGTCTTGGCCAAAAAACATCTGCTCGCCCACAAAGCAAGTTGGCGCGCCAAACACCCCTCGTGACACGGCTTCTTCGGTGCTGCTGACGAGCTTGGCTTTCACCTCAGCGTCGCCCACCAGCGCCATGAAAGCTTCAACGTCGAAGCCTGCGTCCAGCAGCGTGCTGGCCAGCACCGCAGGGTCGCCGAGGTTGAGTTGCGACTCCCACAGCGCGCGGTACACCACACCCACATAGCGCTCAAAATCTTGCGGTTGGTGCATTTGATATGCCACCGCGCCGCGCATCAAGGTGAGCGTGTTGATGGGAAAGTGCGGGTTGAATTTCAAAGGCACGCCGTAGTGCCGCGCCCACAGCTTCATGTCGCTCAGCATCCACTTGCCTTTGGCCGGAACGCTCACTGGGCTGGCGTTGCCGGTGGCTTTGAACACGGCTCCCAGCAACATGGGCCGCCAGCTCAACGTGGCCCCGGCATCGGCTGCAATTTTCGGAAGTTGGGTGTAGGCGAGGTAAGACGTGGGGCTGCCGAAGTCGAAGAAAAACTCTAAAGTTTTGCTCATGGGGGTCACCATTTTTCAGTCCAGGGGCGCAGGTCCAGTTCGTGTGTCCAGGCGCTGCGGTGTTGTTGATGCAGTTGCCAGTAGTTCTCGGCAATCGCATCGACGTTGAGGATGCCGTCAGTGGCTTTGAGGGCATAGCGGTCGGGAAAATTCTCAGCAATGAAGGCCGTGTCTATGGCGCCGTCAATCACGATGTGCGCCACGTGGATGCCTTGTGGTGCCAGCTCGCGCGCCAAGCTTTGCGCCAACGCGCGCAGCGCGTGTTTGGCTCCGGCAAAAGCTGAGAAGCCCGCCGAGCCGCGCAGGCTGGCGGTGGCGCCTGTGAAGATGATGGTGCCGCGACCGCGCGGAATCATCACTTTGGCCACTTCGCGGCCCATCAAAAAGCCTGCCAGCGCGCCCATCTCCCAAACTTTGCGGTACACGCGCTCGGTGGTGTCGGTGACGCTGAAGCGCACGTTGGCACCGATGTTGAAAACCGCCACGTCGATGGGCGCGATGTCGCGTTCGATGCCGCTGACCAGCGTCAGCATGTCGGCCTCCAGCCGTGCGTCAGACGCAAACGCGTGCGCCTCGCCGCCCTCGGCGCGTATGCGTTGCACCAGCGGCACCAGCTTGTCGGCGTTGCGGCGCGTCACGCAGGCGGCGTAACCTTCGCGCGCAAAGCGCCGGGCAATGGCACCGCCCGTGGCGTCGCCGGCGCCCACCACCAGCACTGATTTTTTATTCGCGGTTGGGTCCAGCATGGCGTGTCTCCGAAGTGCTTCAAATCTTATTCCTAGGGCCGCTCGATACACTGTCGCGCTGGTTCCAATGCCCGTCCATTCAAGGCTCACGCGATGTCAGACCGCTCCAAAGTGCTTCCCCAATATCTGCTGCCCAAGCAAGCGCTCACGGCCTTCGCGGGTTGGGTCGCAGGCAGTCGGTGGGGCGCTGCCACCACACGCATCATTCGCTGGTTTGTGGGCAAGTACCAAGTCAACATGGCCGAGGCCGCCAACCCCGACATCGCCAGCTACGCCAGCTTCAACGACTTCTTCACGCGTGCCTTGAAGCCCGGTGCGAGGCCGATTGCGAACGCCGATTTGATCTGCCCCGTAGACGGGGCCATCAGCCAGTTCGGGTCGGTGCAAGGCGACCAAATTTTTCAAGCCAAAGGGCACAGCTATTCGACCACCGCACTCGTCGGTGGTGACGCCAATTTGGCCGCGCAGTTCAAAGACGGTCACTTCGCCACGCTCTACCTGAGCCCCAAGGATTACCACCGCATCCACATGCCTTGCGACGGTCGTTTGACGCGGATGATTCACGTGCCGGGCGAGCTGTTTTCAGTCAACCCGACCACGGCGCGTGGTGTGCCTGGCTTGTTTGCGCGCAATGAACGCGTGGTGTGCGTTTTTGAAAGCCAACACGGCCCCTTTGTGCTGGTGCTGGTCGGTGCCACCATCGTCGGCAGCATGGCCACGGTGTGGCACGGCGTGGTGAATCCGCCGCGCGTGAAGCAAGTGCGTGAGTGGAATTACGGCGATGGGCAAGCCTTGCCAGTCGCGTTGAAACAAGGCGTTGAGATGGGCCGCTTTTTACTGGGCTCGACGGTGGTGATGTTGTTTCCCAAAGGCCCGCTGGCGTTCAATTCGGCGTGGCAGCCCGGCCGTAGCATTCGCTTGGGTGAGGCCATGGCAAATCTGCAAAATGTTTGAGCCTCCAGACCGGAGATATAAAACTTCAAGGCGTACACCGTTTCTGAAGGTCTGTGACTGAGGCTTTCCTGAGCTTGTCAGCCTGAAGCTGCGGTGCTTGAATGCAAACGATCCAGATGGAACATGGGGTTACAAGCCTCACCCTGGTTGGCCGCTTTTTCTTTTTGACAGGAGCTTGGCATGACGAGTTTCAATACGTCTTCGGGTGCGTCTTCTGCTTCACACGGGGGCACGTCGGTGCTGTCCACCACCACCACCCACACAGAGCGCCGTTGGGTGCGGCGCGACTCCCCGCTGCCGTTTTTGTGGGGTGGCTTGTGGCCCGTGCTGGCGCTGTTGTTGTTGACGGTTTTTGCGCTCGGACCGTTGGCGAAAGAGCGGATTGAAAAGAGTGTGCGCAACGAGGTGCGCGACACGCTGGACGAACAAAACCACAAATGGGCCTTCCTTACTGTTTCCGGCCAGAACGTGAGCTTGTCGGGCGTGCCGCCGTCGATATCGGCCGGTGACGAAGCCATGTCGGTGGCGCGAGCGGCCACGTGCCCAACGTGGGCTGGGCACCTGACTTGCGCGGTGAAAGTCACTGGTCAGTTTGACGCGGCCGTGCCAGCACCGCGTGCGCCGGACATGCCACTCACGCCTGCGGGAGAGTCGTTGTTGCCGCCCACGATCGTTGCTGCTGCGCCAGTATCTACGCCTGCACCCTCGGCACCACAAGCCTGCGAGCGTGCGCTGGCCGATGCGGTGTACAAGTCGCGCATTGAATTTGCCACCAACCGCGCCGACATCGCCGCCAGCAGCGGCAGCACACTCGACGCCGTGGCGCAGGCCGCAAAGGCCTGCGGCGGTGTGATTGAAGTGCAAGGCCACACCGACACGGTGGGCGCACCTGAGCGCAATCAAAAGCTCAGCAACGCCCGCGCCGAAGCTGTGCGCTCGGCGTTGATTTCACGCGGCCTGCCGGAAGCGCAACTCACCGCACGCGGCTACGGCGAGGAAAAACCTGTGGCCGACAACGACACGGCTGAAGGCCGCGCGCTGAATCGCCGCATCGAATTCCGTGTCAAAGCGACACCTTGAACATCGCCTGATCACGCGACTAGACGACTAAACGACCCCGCGACTGCAAGACACCACCCTTTCAATTCGGTTTGGCTCACGCCACCGCTTACCCATTGGAGACATTGCCATGAGTTTTCTGCTTGCCAAGATTTTGGTTTTGATGCTGCTCGCGGCGCTGGTCGGGGCCTGGCTGGCCCGCAGCTATTTGATGCGCCGCTACCAAGACGTGACCACCGAATACACCCGCATGGACTCTGAAGGCCGCGCTTGGCGCACCGGGTTTGAGAAGACCTTGGCGCAGCGCCCCGAGGTCGATTTGACCCCGCTGCACGCGCGCATGAACGAGTTGGACGCCACGGTTCGCGCCATCGACATTCCGCGCCCCGTGCCCACCGACCTCAACCCGGTGCTCAGTGCCTTGGCGGCCATTCGTTTGCCCACACCGAAAGAAGTCGACTTGCAGCCAGTGCATGCGCGCTTGGCTGAATTGGAAGCGGCCGTGCGCGGCATCGTCATACCCCACACCGATTTGAGCCCCGTGCTCAGCGCCGTGTCTGGCATCCGCTTGCCAGTGGCCAAAGACGTGGACTTGCAGCCGCTGCACAGCCGACTCGACGCGTTGGAGAATGCCGTGCGCGGCATGCCGAAACCTGTGGCCACCGACCTCACCCCGGTGCTCAACGCGGTGTCTGCCATTCACATTCCTGCCCCCAAAGACGTTGACTTTCAGCCTTTGCACGGCCACTTGAATGAGCTGCAAGCCGCCGTGCGCGGCATCGTTATTCCCCAACCGTCGGTCACCGACCTGACGCCTGTGCTGGCAGCCGTCACTGCCATTCGCATGCCCGAGCCCAAGGCTGTTGACCTGCAACCGATGCAAGCGCGTTTGCACGAATTGGAAACGGCGGTGCGCAACATTCGCATTCCTGTAGCGGTGCCCACCGACCTCACGCCGGTGCTGACGGCCTTGTCTGCCATCCGCATGCCCGAGGCCAAGCCCGTCGATTTGCAACCCGTGCACAGCAAGCTCGGCGAACTGGAGGCGGCGGTGCGCGGCATCCGCATTCCGGTGGCCGTGCCAACCGACCTCGCGCCCGTGCTCACGGCAGTGTCTGGCATTCGCTTTCCTGTGCCCAAAGAAGTTGACATGCAGCCCTTGCAAACGCGTTTGAATGCGCTGGAAACCGCGGTCAAAGGCATCGTCATCCCGCAGCCCAAGCCCACTGACTTGAGCCCGGTGCTGACGGCGGTGTCGAACATCCGCATCCCTGTTGCCAAAGAGGTGGATTTGCAGCCGCTGCAAGCGCGCATGAACGCGCTGGAAGCGGCTGTGAAAGGCATCGTCATTCCGCAGCCTGCGGCACCCACAGACTTGAGCCCCGTGCTGGCCGCTGTGGCTGGCATCCGCATTCCGCAGCCGATGTCAACCGACTTGGGCCCGGTGTTGATTGCGGTGGCGGGCATCAAATTCCCAGCGCACAAAGACGTTGACTTGCAGCCCGTGCAAGCGCGCTTGACCGATGTTGAAACGGCGGTGCGCGCCATTCAAATTCCCAAACCCATTGCGACCGACCTGTCGCCTGTGTTGAATGCTGTGTCTGGCATACGCATTCCCGCGCCCAAGGACGTGGACTTGAGCGGCCTGCGCGCTCAGTTGCTGGCGCTGGAAGATACCGTCAAGGCCATCCGCATTCCGACGCTTCCTGCCATGCCTGCGCCCGTGAACTTGGCACCCACCGAGCAGCGCTTGGCTGCGCTGGAACGTGCGGTGGCCGCCATCACCATTCCGCCGTCCACGACGGTGGACTTGAGCGTGGTGCTGCAAAAACTCGACAAGCTGGAGGCGCGTGCGGCGCAGGTGCTTGTGGTGCCCGCGCCCGCACCAGCACCAGCACCCGCGCCTGCAGCTCCTGCCGTGGCCGCGACACCGAAAGCATCAGTGCGCGTAGGCAGCCGCAACTTGCTCAGTCATGCTGGTTACGGCAAGCCCGATGACCTCAAGCTCATCAAAGGCGTGGCCACCGTGATGGAAAAAATGATGCACGACATCGGCGTGTATTACTTTTGGCAAATCGCCGAATGGTCGCCAGCCGACGTGGCGCATGCCGACGCCCAACTCACTGCCTTCAAAGGCCGCATCGACCGCGACGATTGGATACGCCAGGCCGTGCAGTTTGCCAAGCTGAAAGACTCGGCGCTGAAGCCAAATTTTGGTTGAGGTGACCGGCTGCAAAGAAGCGCGCATCAAGCCCGTGTCGCGCTCGGGCTCGTCATCGGTGCAGGCGGACAAACCTGAGCCCGTTTGCCCTGCCTCACGACGATAGCGAACGCCGCCTCAGGCCGCTCGGAAACACCGCACTCATCACTTCACCCAAGTGTTGAGCTGGATGATGGGCAGCAGCACCGCCAGCACGATGAGCATCACCACCAAACCCATCACCACGATGAGCAGGGGTTCCAAAATGGTGGCGATTTGCAGGGAGCGGCGCTGCACTTCCATGGTGAGCTGACGCGCTGCGCGGTCGAGCATGGTGGGCAGTTGGCCGGTCTGTTCGCCGAGGCGCGAGAACATTGCCAGCAGCCCAGGGAAGCGTTTTTTACCGGCCAGCGCTGACGCCAAAGGCGCGCCTTCGCGCACTTGAATCAAAGCCTGCATGGCGTCGGCTCGCATCGACCGATTCGACAGCGTTTCAGCCGCTGCTTGCAGCGCTTTCAATATAGGCACGCCCGCACCGGCCAGCATGGCCAGCGTGCCGGCAAAGCGCGCTGCGTTGTAGCCGCGCGCGAGTTTGCCGATCAGCGGCAGGTTCAAAAAGCCGGCGTCAAAACGCTCACGAAAATCTTCATTGCGCAACATGACGCTCAGCGTGGCAATGCCGCCCACGATGCCCAAAAGAAGCAGCCAACCCCAGTGGCGCAAGAACGAACTGATGTTCAACATCGCCACCGTCAAAGCAGGCAGCGAGCGCTTGGAACTGGTGAACACAGCGGCCACTTGCGGCACCACGTAGGTCACCAAAAAGATCACGATGACCACCGCGATGATGGACACGATGGCGGGGTAGAGCGTGGCCGCAATCAGCTTGGCCTTCAACTCTTGGCGCGCTTCCAAGTCGTCAGACAAGCGCTCCAGCACTTGGCCCAACGCACCGCTTTGTTCACCCGCCGCGACCACGCCGCGATAAACCTCATCGAACTCGCGCGGTGCGCTGCTCAGCGCCTGCGCAAAGGGCGAGCCGGCATTCACCTCGGCGCGCAAATGCGCCACCAATTCGCGCTGGCGTGGGTCTTCGGCTTCGTCGGTGAGGGCAGTCAGGGCGCGTTCCAGCGGCAAGCCACTGGTCACCAAACCGGCCAACTGCCGCGTCCACACGGCCAAGTTGGTGGCGTTGAATACCTTGCGGCTGAAGTTTTTGCCCAGCGATTGCGTGCCCGCCGACGCCACCTGCGTCACGTCCAGAGGCACCAGCGATTGAGCGCGCAACTGAGCCCGCGCCGCCTTGGCGTTGTCGGCCTCCAGCAGGCCGGTGGTCGATTTGCCTGCGGCTGTCAGCGCTTCGAATTTGTATGCGGGCAAAGGGTCAGCCTCGGTAATTTATTAACCAATCCCGTTCGGGCTGAGGTACCCGAGCCTTGCGCAAGGCTTCGATACCTCAGCCCGAACGGGAGGGGTGAACGGGAGGGGTGAACGGGAGGGGTGAACGGGAGGGTTAACTGGTGGGGTGAACGGTCTTTATTCGATTTCTTACGACCGTCTCGCCTTTCCACCAAGCTATTCCTTGGTGACGCGCATCACCTCTTCGGGGGAAGTAATTCCCTCAGCAACAAGCCGCTCGCCGTCATCGCGCATCGACTGCAAGCCACCTTGCTCAGCCGCCACAAACAGCTGTGATTCGGCCGCGCGGCTGTGAATCAAGGAACGCACTTTCTCATCGGCCACCATCAATTCATAAACGCCCGTGCGGCCTTTGTAGCCCGTGTTCAAACAAGCTTCGCAGCCCACAGGGTGGTAGCGCCCACGTGTGTCGATTTTTTTGCACTGCACGCAGAGTTTGCGAACCAAGCGCTGCGCCAACACGCCCAGCAAGCTGGAGCTGAGCAAGAACGGCTCCACACCCATGTCGATCAGGCGCGTCACCGTGCTGGGCGCGTCGTTGGTGTGAACTGTGGCCAGCACCAAGTGACCGGTCAAAGAGGCTTGGATGGCAATCTGCGCTGTCTCGTAATCGCGAATCTCGCCAATCATCACCACGTCGGGGTCTTGTCGAAGGATGGCGCGCAGGGCTTTGGCGAAGGTCAGATCGATCTTCGGGTTCACCTGCGTTTGGCCTATGCCGGGCAGCTCGTATTCCACCGGGTCTTCCACCGTCAACACATTGGTGCTGGCAATGTCCACCCGGCCCAGCGACGCGTACAGCGTGGTGGTTTTGCCTGAACCTGTGGGGCCAGTGACCAACACAATGCCGTGCGGCTGCTTGATGAGTTTGTCGAAACGCGTCAGCGTGGCGCCGCTCATGCCCAGCGACTCCAGCGAAAACTTGGCGTCGCCTTTGTCCAGCAAACGCAGCACCGCGCGTTCGCCGTGGGCCGACGGCAGGGTCGACACACGCACGTCCACCGCGCGACCGCCGATGCGCAAACTGATGCGGCCGTCTTGCGGCAACCGCTTCTCGGCAATGTCCAACTCGGCCATGATTTTCAAACGCGAAATCAAGGCGGCATGCAGCGCTTTGTTGGGCTGCACCACTTCGCGCAGCGTGCCGTCCACCCGAAAACGTACCGCGCTGCTGCGCTCGTATGGTTCGATGTGAATGTCAGACGCGCCGTCTTTGGCGGCCTGCGTGAGCAGCGCGTTCAGCATGCGAATGATGGGCGCGTCGTTGGATGCTTCCAGCAGGTCTTCTATGGCCGGCAGCTCTTGCATCATTCGGCTCAGGTCCACCGCGCTTTCTACTTCGCCTATCACCGTGGCTGCGCTCGATTCGCTGCCCGCATAAGCCGCCGCAATGCGGTTGCCCAAAGTGGCGGCCGATTCGCGCTGGAGCTGGTCTACCTGATACAGCCGCAGCACTTCGCCCAGCGCGCTGAGCGACACCGACTCGGGCGCCCACAACACCAAGCGCTCACCGTCGTCTTCCAACAAAACGTTGTGCGCCTTGGCGTAGGCGTAGGGCAGGGGGTGTCGGGCGCCCATGGCTTACGGCTTCGGTGCGGAGTTGGGGACGGTGGACTCCATCAGCGGGCGCAGCGGCGGCAGCACCGGAGCGTCGTTGATGGGCACGGTGACGCTCGGCGTGGGCTGCAATTCTTTTTGCTGCGCCCGGATCGCGTCGTAGCGGTCTAAGGTGATGGCGTCAGCCGCCTGCTGCGTGCGGATCACGACCGGGCGCAAAAACACCATCAAGTTGGACTTGCTGCGGGTGCGGTTGTCGGCGCGGAACAGGTTGCCGATGAGCGGCAGATCGCCGAGGTAAGGCACCTTGCTGACCGTACCTTCGTACTCGTCTTTGAGCAAACCACCCAGCACCATGATGGCTCCGTCGTCGACGACCACGGTGGTTTCAATCGCGCTCTTGTCCGTCGTTGGGCCTGCCGTGGCGGAAATACTTGAGACGCTGGAGTTCTCTTGGTAGATCACCATGCGAACGGTGCCGCCTTCACCGATTTGCGGTTTGACTTTCAGCGTCAGGCCCACGTCTTTGCGCTCGACCGTTTGAAACGGGTTCACAGATCCGCCGCTGGCACCGGTGTTGGTGAACGACCCTGTAATGAAGGGCACGTTTTGACCAATGACGATGCGCGCTTCTTCGTTGTCGAGTGCGATCAAATTCGGAGTTGACAGCACATTGCCGCCCGCGTTGGTTTCGAGAAATCTGGCCAACGCGCCCAGCGTGTAAATCTCACCGATCTTCTTCAAAACACCAATGTTGAAGCCGCCGGGGATTCCTGCTGTGACGGCGGCTGCGATGCCGGTGCGCCCTTGCGCGGTGGCGGCTGACAAGTTGATGATGTTGCTGTTGCCTGAACCGAAACTGGTGCCTGCACCGACGAGCGTGCCGTCACCTTTTTTTCCTTGAACGCCTTGCCACTGCACCCCGAAGTCGGCCGCTTTGTTCGCATCAACCTTGACGATCATCGACTCGATGTAGACCTGAGCGCGGCGTGAATCGAGCTGATCAATCACTGAGCGCAATTGCCGATACAGCGGCTCGGGCGCAGTGATGATCAGCGAGTTGGTGGACGGATCGGCTTGAATGAAACCGCCCGTTGAGGGCCCGGCCGATGCGCTCAGCGCGGTTTGCGTGGCAGCACCGCCGCCCGCCGCTGGGGGTGTGTTGGGGGAAAGGCCAGGTGCTGGGCTGGCACCACCTGACGACGAGCCGGTGGCGCTGTAAGCCGCGCGCAGCACCGCCGCGAGCTTGGTGGCGTCGGCATTTTTCAGGTACACGACCCAAATGTTGCCCAAGGAATTGGCGGTGCTGGTGGGCTGATCCAGCTTCGCGACAAGCGAGCGAATTTGCGCCATGCGCGCAGGGTTTGTGGCGCGCACGATCAGTGAGTTGTTGCGCGAATCCACCAGCACCGTTGGGGCCCCGCTGGCCGAGCCGGGCACGCCCGGCGTGCCGCCGGTGTCAGACAAGCGCTGCACCATCACTGCCAAGTCAGACGCCACACCGTGCTTGATGGCGATCACTTCCACATCGCCCGAGCCTGGCGTGTCCATGGCCGCAATGATTTTGGCGATGCGCTGCAAGTTGTCGGCGTAGTCGGTGATGACCAAGCTGTTGTTGCCGGGGTTGGCGTTGATGGTGTTGTTCGCACCAATCAACGGGCGCAGCACGGGCACCAAGTTGTTGGCGTTCTCGTGGTTGAGCTTGAAAATTTGGGTGATGACTTGGTCGCCGCGGCGCGTCACATCGCCGATGGCCACGGTGCCTGCCTGCACTTTGGCTTCGGCTTCGGGCACCACTTTCAGAAGGCCGCCCACCTCGACCACCGAGAAGCCCAGGCCGCGCAGCGCAGCCAAGAAATTCAGGTAGGCGTCGCGTGGCGACATGGGCTCTTCGCTGTACAGCGTCATCGTGCCTTTGACGCGCGGGTCCACCACAAACTGCTGTTTCAAAATGGCTGCCATGGCGCGCGTGACGCCTTCGATGTCGGCGTTCACAAAGTTCAGCGTCACGGGTTCGCCGCGAAATTTTGATGCGTTGCTGGCGGCTGTTTGGGCGTGAACTGGAAGCGCGGGTGTCAGCGATGCCAACAGCATGACGGCGCTCATCGCACCGGCCCAGCGCCTTTGCGTTTGTGGTCGCTGTTGCGTCAAACATTGGCGCTCTGTGCGCACGTGCTTTTTCATTTTCATCCGATCGAAATGACAGACCGCGCGCCGTCGCGCCGTCCGATGATGTTCAGCAAATTAGACAAGGCAGCTTCGTCTGCCGTTTGCGCGCGCGCTTCGCCGCGAAAGCGTGTTTTGCCAGCGCCGGATGTGCCCGAGCCGCTGAGCTGCAAAGCGCCTTCCAGCGTCACCAAGTTGAGCTGCGCCGTGCCTGCGTTGGCCGGGTCACCGCTGACGGTGAAGCGGTAGTTGCCCAACGCAGGCAAGGTGGACATGCGCGAGGTCACGTCGGTCAAATCGAATTGCGCTTGACCATCGATGCGCCAGCGGCCTTGCACGGCCTCGACCGTCATCCCGGGTGACACCAGCTTCACGGTGCCGCCCAATTGCAGCGTGTTCCACGGCGTGCCCAGGCCACCCAACCAAGCGCTAGGCCACTGGCCCACCCAGCCCGCCGAGGTCGGCAGCAACGTGGCGCTCATGCGGCCCAAACCGGGTTTGAGCATGACGGTGACCGCGCCGTTCAAGCAGCAAGCCTGAGCAGCTTGCATTTCCAAGCCGGTGCCGCGAAAGCGCAGCGTCCAGTTCAAGCGGCCGGGCAGGGCGCTGGCGTCGCGACTGCCAGGGCCGCCGGTGAGCACCAGCAGCGCACTGCCGGTCCACACCGTGCCGCGTGCATCGGACAATAAAA
Source organism: Burkholderiales bacterium (assembly GCA_025358485.1). Lineage (GTDB taxonomy): Bacteria > Pseudomonadota > Gammaproteobacteria > Burkholderiales > Burkholderiaceae_C > JANYJJ01. The sequence continues at coordinate 15,400 of JANYJJ010000132.1, forward strand.
TTTTCTCGCCGGTGGCCGACGACACCATGCTCGCCAGCCAAGCAGCTGGCGCAAAAACGACCAGCGCGATCAGGCTGCCGACCACCGCGCCAGCGACCGCCCAACGTGCCGCCGCGCCGCGCGAGCGATCCCACGCCAGCTCGGCAAAAGTCGATTCTCCCCAGCCGGTTGCGGCGACCGTGGCGGCCCATTTCGGCTGGCGTTTTTGAAAAGGATTGCGAAAAATCACGGCGTGCCTCCCAGGCTGACAACCAGCGTGCCGCTGAAGCCGCGCGGGTTGCGCACCAATTGCATTTCAACCGGCCGCGCGCGAGCGGTGCTGCGCGCTTCTTGCAACCAGGCACGCAGGGCGTCGGCGCTGACCGCCGTGAGCGTCAGCGTGGCGCGGTCGCCTTGCATGGCCAATTTGGCGGTGTCACCCAAGCGTGCGGTGGCAGCCTTCAAAGCCATGGCCGCCTGCGACGGCGCGACCGGCGGCGCAGCGCGCAGCAAAACACTTTCAGACCCCATGCGCTGCATCTGCTGCAACTGCATGTCGAGTTGATCGAGTTTGGCCGGAGCTTCGTTGACCACGCGCCACGCGGGCTGAATGGCAAACATCCACAGCAATGCGCCGCCGACCAGCACCGCGGCGATGCCGACGAAGCGGCGCTCGCGCACCGCCAGCGCCGACCAACGCGTGCCCAATTGCTGCTTGAGGCTGAGCCAAGCCGACGGCATGCCCCCGTTGCGCGCGGGGCCAGCGGTTTTCAAAAGTCCACTCACAGCGCACCCCCGGCCACGACAGTTCGCGTCAGGGCCAGCTTGCCGCCGCTGCTGTCTACCGTCCAACCGCCAGGGCGCAAACGGCTGCGGAAATCAACGATTTGGGCGTCAGTCCAACCGGTGCCGGGCAAGGTGAGGCGGCCTGCTTCAAAGCTCATGGCGTCGATGGGCGGGCGGTCTGCGGGCCACGCCGATGCGGCCGCTTGCAGCATGGGTTCGAGGTCGGTGTCGCCAGGTTTGCCAGCCGCGGCGCGCAGGGTTTGCACCTCGCGCTGCATTTGCAAAGGCGCATCCAGCACGGCGCGCACTTGCGGGAAAGTGGTTTGCAGCACGTTGGTCATGGCCACGCGGCGGGCGGCTATTTGTGATTCTTGGTGCCAGGCCCATAAATTGAGGCCCACGACATTGAACAGAGCGACCGCGATCAAGCCCAAGCGCACGGGCCGCCAGCCGGGACTGAAAAATTTCTTCATCGAATCGCGCAGCGCGCGGGTGCCACGGTTGCGGCGGGCCAAATCAAATTGGCGCAAGTCCCACAAGGTGCGCGACGCTTGCAAAGCGCGCTGCGCGGTGGACATCACGTTCACCGGTGCGCCCAGCCATTGCTCGGCGGCTGAAGCTGCGTCAGGCGAGGCACTGAAGCGCGCACTGGCGGTGACTTCCGGCTTGAACACGGCGCGTGCCAAGCCGCCTTGCAAACTCAACGTGGCCACGCCGTTGGGATGGCTCCATGTCAGCGACACCGTGCCAGCCATCGCGGCGCTTTTACCTATTTCACTAACGATTTCACCACCGTTGTCAGCACTGAAGTGACCCGTGGGTGGATCGTCAGGCCAGGACGACGGTGCCACACGGTCGACGAAAACATCGGCGCGCTCCAAGGCCGCCAATTCATTCACCAACCAAGCCTTGTTGACTGCGGCGATCCACGTGGGCTCGCCTGCGCTGGCCTGCGGCGCCACGGCCAAATGAGTGGCCTCGGCGTCGTCCAGCAAACCTTCTTCAATCACACCAGTGATGGCCGCACGCAGTCGCGCTGAAGGCGCTTTGGGCAAGGTGATTCGGTGCCAGCCCACATCGGCGTCGGCCAAGACGGCGATCACCGTGTCGGCTTTGGGCAGCAGTGACGCGGCGCAGTGGCCTTGGCCTTGCAGCACCAAGCCGTCGGGGCTGAGGGCGTAGGTGTACTCGCTGCCCACGCTGGGACGGTCGGCAGAAGCCGAGGCCGAGGCCGCACCTTGACTGCGTGCGTGCAGCCGCGACCGAGCGGCGATCCGAACAATCAAAAACGACATGGTGTGAAAAAATCAGATGCGAAGTAATCGAAATTCATTGTAAGGAGGACAACCGTGGTTCGCTCCAGAGATAGCGGGTAAGCATCTGTCAATTCAGCTGACCGTTTGACTGTCCGCACGAGTGACCAAGCGGAGGATGCAGCACGAATGTGAAGCTGTAATTTCACCTGCCGCCGTCCGTGGTCGATTCGCGCAAATTCACCCGACGCCGTTGAAACGTGACCACGTCCAGGCCGCGTCGCTGCACCATTGAGCGTTCTTCCAGAATGCGGTCACCCAGCCGCAGCCGGCCACCGAGCTCAAAAAAGCTGGAGTTGACGCCGACTCGGCTTGGGTTCAAGGAATAGTTGGTGCCGAGCACGTTTTGAGCGTCCAACACGCTGGCGAAGTGTTTGCGCTGTCGGGCCTGCACCAAGCGCTCGGCCCCGCCGAGGTCAAGTTTGTCGATCACCGCGGCCAGCACCTGGGCTGATGCGGTGTTGAGGTTGACGGGCGTTCGAATGGGCAGCATCACGACATAGGGCTGGATCAATTGAACCGTGGCCTCGTCGATGCCGAGCCACGTCAATTCGGCCACCGAATCGGGTGGCAGCGGTGAATTGGCGGCGGGGTTGACCTGGCTGGTGGCGCTGTTGAGCTGCTTGGCAATGCGCACCGCGACGTCTGTTGACACCGCGATCGACTCGAACAGCCGCTCCAGAATGAGTTGCTCGTCCGGCAGCACTTTGCCGGTGCTGGGATCGACCAAGTTGCGCAAGTTGTAGCGCGACTGCGCATCGGTGATGCTGCCGGACAAAAACGCCTCGGGCCCGTCGTCGGTGTTGTTTTGATCGGCTGCCAAAAAGGTCGACAGCCGCGCTTCGGCCAGCGGTGTGGCCCACGGCTCGCCCAGGTGATCGGCACCGCCATTGCGCGCGTCTTCACGCAGGATGAGGCGGCCCCAATCGAGTGCGCCCATCAAGATCCAGGCCGACTGAACGCGGGCTCGTTCGGCCGATTCAACCTGCACCGCGCGCCATTGCTGCCACACCATAGAGCTGGCCAAAGTGGCCATCATGGTGAGGATGACCATGGCGATGAGCAAGGCCGCGCCGCGCTGGCGCACGGGATGAGAACGAAGATGGGTTTGGGTGCTCACTGCGGTGCCAAAGCGGTGTCGCGGGTCAAGCTGCCGACCGTGCCGCTGCCTTCAGCGAAAGTCATCACCAAGCGCACGCCCGTGGGCAAAGCCATGCCCGATGTGGTCGCAGCGCCTGCTGTGCCTGGATTCGCTGCGTTGCCAGGATTGCCGGGGCTGGCTGAGTTGCCGGTGGACTGCGCATTCGCCCAAGCGTTGCCCTGAAAAAAGTAAATCTGCCACGCCGACAGGCCGCTCATCGTCGACAGTTGCCCGGGCTCGCTGCCCAAAAACTGAAGGCTGCGAAACCATTGTTCTTGCAGGTCACTTTTGCTGGTCACCACCGGCCCGGCCCAGCGCTGAAGCACCTCGCCTTTCAGGGGCGTGCTGGCGGTGTTGGCGGGGGTGACTGTGGTGTCGGTGGTGCTTGCGGTGCCTGCAGTGCTTGCGGTGCCTGATGTTCCGCTTATCAACGAAGACGGTCGCAGTGACCACACCACCACTTGCATGCCGCCCGGCACGCTGCGCGTCATGCGCACGCTGACGCCGTCAAACTGCAAACCCGGCGCAGCCCCGGTGTCTCGAACCAAGCTCAAGTCTTGCTCCCACTGCGCGACCACCGTGTTGAGTCTGAGCGTTTGTTCGAGCCGCGCTTGGCTGTCGTTGCGAGAGCGCACAACGCCGTCCACACCTTGCCACGCCATGGCTGCCATCAACGCCATGATCATCAAAGCCACCAGCACTTCAACCAGCGTGAAGCCGCTGTTTTTTCTGGCCAGTCGCCCGTCCATCAATAGCGCGCCAGCACCGTAGACAAATTGATCACCTGCTCGCCCGATGGGTTGGAGATTTGCGCGTCGACGCGTCGAAAATTCGGGTTCGGTGTGGGCCTGACCACCAGCTTGCCGTTGTAGGTCAAACCCATTTGCTCGCACTTGAAGTCTGAGTCGCCGACACCCGGATACTGCTTGGTCAGCTTCAAATTGGTCAGCTGGTTGTCGGCGCACCACTGCGCTTCGCTCACCTCGGCCAAACGCACCGCGTTGTTGCTCAGCGCGCCCGCGGCTTTGATGCCCGCGCCCAAAGTGACTGCGACGATGGCCAAGGCCACCAGCACTTCAATCAAGGTGAAGCCCAATGCCTGGCGTTGAGACATTTCAGGGCGCGTCGTTGGCCACATTGAACGGCCCCATCCCGTCGGTTACCAAGCTGAGTCGCTGGTTGTCTAACCTCAGCAAGATGCGCTGCGCACCGATGATGGGCTCGGGCCCGAGCAAAACAATGCGCGAACCGACCACGTCCGCCACCACGCCAGGAGCGATCCATCGAGTGGGCATTTGTGTTGAGGCTGGCAATCCGACGAAGCGAAAGTCGCGCTCGGTGTTGCCGGTGTTTTCTGCGCTGACGGGCTCCCAAATCACCCGCAAACCCGAGGCACGCGCTTCTGCTCGGGCCGATTCCAGCAAGGCCGTCAAGCGCGAGGCTTCTTGCTCCAGCCGCGTCGCGGCCGGGTCGCGCAAAGCGAAAGTCACCAAGCCCGAGGCCATCGCAATCAATGCCACCACGATCAGCAGCTCGATCATCGTGAAACCCCACTGCCTTGCGGGCATGGAGGTGTGCGGCCGCCTGGGTTTCACACGCTTGGTCAAAACTATTGCCAAGAACCCACTTCGGCGTTCTTGCCTTCGCCGCCGACCACACCGTCAGCGCCGTAGCTGAACACGTCGATCTCGCCCTTCACGCCGGGGTTGGCAAATTGGTAAGGGCGGCCCCACGGGTCGTTGGGCAGCTTGTCCAAATAAGGCTTCCAGTTCGGCGGGATGGTGCCAACCGTAGGTTTTGCGGTCAGCGCCAACAGGCCTTGTTCGGCACTGGGGTAGCGCTGGTTGTCGAGCTTGTAAAGCTTGAGCGCTTGCATCAGGTTGTTCACGTCGGTGCGCGCCGCAGTCACGCGCGCATCGTCGGCGCGGTCCAACACGTTGGGCACGATGAGGGCCGCCAGCACGCCGATGATGACCAACACCACCATCAATTCAATCAAAGTGAAGCCGCGGCTGAGGCGCTTCTTGCGGCTGGCGTGAATGGGAGCGCGGTGTGACGTTGCAGACATGGTGGCGCGGGGCGCAGTGCCCGTGAGCGAGGGTGGCTGAATCATAATGGCCGCATGAAGCCTCGTTTGTTTGCATTCGTCGTGTGGGCCCTGGTCGCAGGCAGTGTCATGTTTTGGGGACTGCGCTTGCTGGTGAGTTCGCAGGCCATGCCCGCGCATGCGGTGTCTGTGGGCGATTCAACTGCCGCTGCGGGCGACGTGACTCGACTGCTGGGCACCACGCCGAAAGAAGTTGCCGCCGCGCCAGAGGCCGCGCCAGTGTCAGAGCTGAGCACGCGCTTCAAGCTGACGGGTGTGATGTCGCCCAAGCCGACTTCGCTCACAAGCTCTGGTCAAGGTGTGGCGCTGATTTCTGTGGACGGCAAACCGCCCCGTGCCTTCGGGGTCGGAACGCGCGTCGATGGCGACTTGAGGTTGCAAGCTGTCAGCTTGCGCACCGCTTCAATCGGATCCGGCACAGGCAAAGCGGCCGTGGTGTTGGAGATGCCGCCTGTCGCGCCGCCCAACACGGGCACTTTGCCGACGACGATGGGAATGGGTGCAACGGCCGCGCCTGCGACGCCCAATGTTGCCGCCGCTCCTGCCGTGTTCACGGGCACCGTCCCTCGGGGCATTCCGTTCAATCCGGCGTCTCTGGCGGTGAAGCCGCCCGATGGTTTGCAACAACCGCTTGCGTCGCCTCCGGCGACGATGCAATCCAACCAACTTCCGGCTCAGTAAGCGGCGGCTTCAGGGCGTCGGAGTTCTGTTGCCTGCCCGCCGACTGGCGTCAAACCAGTGAAGGTACAGACCTGGCTGCGGTTGCAGACGGGCTCTGCAAAGCTGAGTGCAGTGGCTCGGCAGTCAAGTTGGCGGCCGACAGATCTGGTGACACAACCGCTGACACGCCCGACGCCAAAATCGACGGCTCTGAATTCACAGACCCGTTGCCTGGTGCAACTTCTGCAGCGCTCGCTTCATGCGCAGCCGTGATGTCAGCAGTCGGCATGTCAGCTGTAGTCATGTCAGCTGTAGTCATGTCATTGGGCAACGTAGGGCCGGGGTCTTCGCCTTCGGCCACCTCGGTCAACAAGGCCGCAGCGCTGACGATGAGCGGCCACGCCAACGTCGCACCCGTGCCGTCGATGCTGTCCATGCCAAGTTCCAACAACGCCGACGCACTGAAAAGCGCCAAGGCGTGATCCAAGCCGGGGTGCGCGTGGCTGCGACTGAAGACGCAGTAGTCCGTCACGGCAGGCGCGATTCTTGACGCCACCATCAGGGCTGCGCACGCTGCCATGCCGTCAATGACCAGCACATGGCGCTTGCTGCCCGCGACCAGCATCACGCCCACCATCATCGCCATTTCAAAGCCGCCAAAAGCAGCCAGCACTTCGACCGGGTCGGTGATGTCGCGGTGGCGTCCTTGTGCACCTTGCAGCACTGCCAGTTTGCGGGCCAAGTCGTCCTGCGGCATCAACGGCCCTGAAATCAGCAAGTCGCGCAAAGTGGTGCCGGTCAGGCGGCTCAACACCAGCGACGCGCTTTCGTGTGATCCCAAACCCATGCCCGAGCAAGCCATCGCATTGCCCGGCAAGGCATCGGCGATTTCCATGCCGGCGCGGATGGCGGCATGGGCCTGATCCAACGACATCGCCGATGTGACTCGCGTGTTGCGCGTACCGTGGGCGATCTTGCGCGCCAGCAAGCGTGCATGCGGCGGCACCGAGTCGGCCAGTCCGCAGTCCACCACCGACAGCGCCAAGCCTTGAATTCGTGCGAAGACGGACAGCGGCAGTTGCGAGGTCAGCAACGCGGTCACGGCCTTGACTGTGGTTTGCGCGGTGGGCTCACTGATGCCTTCCACCGCCATGCCGTGGTCGGTGGCGAACACCACAATTTGGGGCGCTCGAAAACGGGGCTTCAGCGTGTTTTGTATCAAGCCCAGGCGTATTGCCAAAGGCTCCAGCTCGCCGAGCTCGCCCGTGGTTTCGCTTCGCCGCTGCAGCTTGTCGCGCAGCGCCTGTTCAAGCACAGGATTGGCGGTCGGAGCTATGAGCGAGCGGTTGACGGACATGGGCCTGAGTTCAATTCGAGGATGCGCTGCGAGGTCGCTGGATGGTAAAGCGTCAAAGTGACAGATAAGTCACAAAAAGTCACCGAACTGGCTTCAGCGCAAAAACAGGCGATACGCCGGGTTGTCCGTCTCGTCCACGCAGGGATAGGCCAGTTCTTCGAGAAAAGCTTTGAAAGCTTTTTTGTCCGTCCCAGGCACTTGGATGCCCACCAAGATGCGGCCGTAGTCGGCTCCTTGGTTGCGGTAGTGAAACAGGCTGATGTTCCAACCCGGGTGCATGCTGGACAGAAACCGCATCAGCGCGCCGGGCCGCTCGGGAAACACAAAACGGTAGAGCCGTTCGTCCTGCGCCAGCTCGCTGCGTCCACCCACCATGTGACGCACATGTTGTTTGGCGAGCTCGTCTTCGGTCAAGTCCAACGTCTCGAAGCCCTGGCGAGTGAACTTGCGCGCCAACTTGATTGCGTCATCGCCTTCATTGATCGCCAAGCCTACAAACACGTGGGCTTGTTTTGTATCGGAAATACGGTAATTGAACTCGGTGACAGCTCGGGGGCCGATCAACTCGCAAAAGTGCTTGAAGCTGCCACGGGCTTCGGGAATCGTCACCGCAAACACGGCTTCGCGCTGCTCGCCGACCTCGGCCCGGTCGGCCACAAAGCGCAAGCGGTCGAAATTCATGTTCGCGCCGCAGGTGATGGCGACGAAGGTTTTTCCTTTGCAGCCATGCGTCTGAGCGTATTGCTTGATGGCCGCCACGCCCATGGCGCCCGACGGCTCCAACACGCAGCGCGTGTCTTGAAACACGTCTTTGATGGCGGCGCAAACGGCGTCGGTGTCAACCACCACAAAATCATCGACCCACTGCCGCGCCAGCCGGAAAGTCTCAACACCCACGGTTTTCACTGCGGTGCCGTCGGCGAACAAGCCGACGTCAGTCAAGGTGACGCGCTTGCCCGCGCGCACCGACTGCAGCATGGCGTCAGAGTCTTTGGTTTGCACCCCAATGACCTTGATCTCAGGGCGCACCGCCTTGATGTAGGCCGCCACGCCAGAGATCAAACCGCCGCCGCCGATGGCCACAAACACCGCGTCGATGGGGCCTTGGTGCTGGCGCAAGATTTCCATCGCAATCGTGCCTTGCCCGGCGATCACGTCTGGGTCGTCGAACGGATGGACAAAGGTCAAGTCGTGTTCTGTTTGCAGCGCAAGCGCGCGCGCGTGAGCGTCTGAATAGCTGTCACCGTGCAGCACAGCCGTGCCGCCTAGCGCCTTCACCGCCGCGACTTTCAGCTGCGGAGTGGTCACTGGCATCACGATCAATGCCTTGCAACCCAAACGCTGCGCAGCCAACGCCACGCCTTGTGCGTGGTTGCCAGCCGACGCGCAAATCACGCCGCGCGCCAGCTGCTCGGAGGTCAAGCGCGACATCTTGTTGTAAGCCCCGCGCAGCTTGAAACTGAACACCGGTTGCGTGTCTTCGCGTTTCAGAAAGACCTGGTTGGCCAGGCGCTTTGACAGGTTTTTCGCGGGCTCCAGCGCCGTTTCGACGGCCACGTCATAAACCCGCGCGGTCAGAATTTTTTGCAGGTAGTCGCCCAGCGTCAGTTCAGCTTGGTTGGACGTTTTGCTTCTGGGGCCGGGCATGCGTGTCTCCTGAAGCGGTTTTTTTAAGCGGGCCAAATCTTAAGACAGCCGCGTTGAGATCATAAAAAAACCCAAGGCATTGCTGCCTTGGGTTGAATCCACCTGGAGAGGTGGAGGAGACAATCGTGAAGCCCGATCAAACATGACGTGGCAGCCTAAAGAATCTCACAGCGCGAGTGTATCGCCGAGCATGTTGCAGTGCAACAAAAAGCCTGCTCACCCAAGCTGATCACGCCGGAAGAGTGCACGCGGCACAATCTATTGCCGCTGCGCGCATCGACAAAATAAGCACAGCAAGTTTCGATCCAACCCACAAAAAGTTTCCAACATGGACTGCACCATCAACTGGCTTCCAGACTCCGGCATGGCTTTTTTGGCCGAGACCGGCAGCGGCCACCTCATCGCCATGGACGGTGCGCCAGACGGTGGCGGTCGCAATTTGGCACCGCGCCCCATGGAAACCGTCTTGGCTGGGACGGGCGGTTGCACCGCTTACGACGTGGTGTTGATCTTGAAGCGTGGCCGTCTCGACGTGACCGGCTGCCAAGTCAAGCTGACCTCTGAGCGCAGCCCGGTCGATCCCAAAGTCTTCACCAAAATTCACATGCACTTCGTTGTGACGGGTCGGCAATTGACCGAGACAGCGGTGCAGCGTGCGGTGCAGATGTCGCATGAAAAGTATTGCTCAGCCAGCATCATGTTGGCCAAGACGGCCGAGATCACCACCTCGTTCGAGCTTCTGTCCGCTTGAACTGACGATCACTTCAAATGTGATGAGCGGTGCTTGTCATCACCTTGGAGACCGCGCGCATCAGCCAACGCGCTGGCGCAGGCAATGCTTGAGCGCCCATGGCCTCGGCGTCACGCGCGTGCCGCGCTTCGTCAAGCTTCATTTGCGCGACTATTGCGCGTGAGGCTGTGTCTGTTGCGGGCAGGGCGTCCAAGTGGTGTTCCAAGTGCCGCTCTACTTGACGCTCTGTTTCCACGACAAATCCCAAGCTCACCGCGTCGCCCGCCCGGGCTGCGGCCCAACCAATGGCAAACGATCCGGCGTACCAAAGCGGGTTCAACCAACTCGCGTGCGCTCCCAACTCGTCCAAGCGCTGCTGGGTCCAGCCCAGGTGGTCGATTTCTTCTTGTGCCGCCGACAGCAGCCTGCGTTTGAGTGCCGGGTCACGGGTGCCCAAAGCCTGTGCTTGGTACAGGGCCTGCGCGCAAACCTCGCCCACATGATTGACCCGCATCAATGCGCCTGAGAGCTTCCTGTCCTGCGCGGTCATGGCGTCATCGGTTCCACTCCCGCTCCCGTTCGTTGCTGGCGACGGTCGACTGGCCTGCGCGGCACCCGACAAAGTGCGCAGCGCGCTGTCCGCGGCGGCAAGCAAGGAATCAAAAGCGGTCAGGGCGGGGCGCGAGCTTGGGGTCATGACGCATCACTTCACTGTTAAAACAGCCGCATCGTGCCACTGCTTTTGCCCGCGTGCGGGCCAAGGGCCGTTCAAAGCGCGTTGTGCGTAGACAACAAAAAGCCCTTTTCAGACCGCAAAGCTTTGCCAGCAGTGCGGGCCTCTGGTGCAATACGGCAACTTCCGATGAGGGGGTTTGGCCTGATCAGCTCTTTTATTGGTTCCCCTTGATCGGGACCTCTTTTGTTCAACCCAGGAGATTTTGCAATGAAAAAATCAATCGTCGCTCTCGCAGTTCTCGGTGCTTTCGCCGGTGTTGCATCAGCCCAATCCTCAGTCACTATCTACGGCTTGCTCGACATGAGCGTTGCCAAGAGCAATGGCGGCACCGCTCCTAACGCAGGCGCTCCCGCCGGAAAAGCATGGACCGTTCAACAATCAGCTGGTTCACGTCTCGGCTTCCGCGGCAATGAAGACCTGGGTGGCGGTTTGTCAGCTCAATTCCAAATCGAGCATCGCTTCAACCCCGATACCGGTGCTCAAGGCAATCCGGCTGCTTTTTGGCAAGGCCGCTCATACGTTCAATTGACCAGCGCCGGTACGGGCAGCGTCTATCTGGGCCGTGACTACTCGCCAGCGTTTTGGCCAGCAGTGAAATCTGATCCATTTGGTTGGGACGGCGTCGGTCAGATTGGTGCCAATGCATGGGCTGGATACCGCAACGCTGATGGCGATGTGCGCACTCAAAACACCGTTGGCGTGAAGTCAGCGAACTTTGGCGGCTTGACTGTCCAAGCTGCTGTCGCATTGTCGGAAACATCAGGTGCAGGCCGTAATAACGGTTTCAACGTCGAGTACTCAGGTGGCCCTCTGTACGCTGCTCTGGGCTACGAGAAGTACAGCAAAGGTGCGAACGACGGTCGCGGTGTAACTAACTTTGCCCTCCACTACGACTTGGGCGTTGCCAAGGTGATGGGCTACTACGCTAGCGCGAAAATCGGCCCCATCGCTGCCCTCACTTCCAGCAAGATGTTCAGTATTGGCGTGTTGGCTCCAGTCGGCCCAGGCAACGTGAAGGCTCAGTACTTCCGCGTTGATCCAGCTGGCGCGAACAACAACAACTCGAAGCTCGGTCTCGGCTACGACTACGCTTTGAGCAAGCGCACTGGCCTGTACGCCGACTTGGGCATGGGCAAAGGCGACGGCAAGACCAGCAACACCGCTTACGCTTTCGGCGTCAAGCACACGTTTTAATTCACGGCTCGCTTCGCGAGCGTGAAACTAAGGCCGCCTTCGGGCGGCCTTTCTTTTGTTGCCTCAAATTCCTACAACTGTAGGTGGTCATCGATGCGCCAGCTAGGGGCTATCCCGTTTGACGGCGGGCACGCGTTTTGATGTCATCAGTTGGGCGGATTTAGCGCGCGAGTTTGCTTTCGTCAGTCCTGTTTCCTAAGTTCTTCGATCACTGCCCATGTTGGTTTTTATCCTGCGTCGCCTCGCCCAAGCAGTGATCGTCATGCTGACGGTGGCGTTCATTGCCTTCATGCTGTTTCAGTACGTCGGCGACCCCGTCACCAATTTGCTGGGCCAAGACGCTACACCGCAGCAACGCGCTGAACTGCGCAAAGATTTGGGCTTAGACCGCCCGTTCCCCATTCAATTTGCCCGCTTTGTTGGCAATGCCGTGCAAGGTGAGTTTGGTTTGAGCTTGCGACAAGGCCGCAAAGTTTCTTCGCTCATCGTTGAACGACTTCCTGCAACTTTGGAGCTGTCTTTGGCCGCCGCCGCCATCGCCTTGATATTTGGCATTCCGATGGGCGTCTACGCGGCGCTGCGACGAGGCACATTTTTGTCGCAGTTGATGATGATGGTTTCGCTGCTGGGTGTGTCGCTGCCCACTTTCTTGATCGGTATTTTGTTGATCTTGGTGTTTGCCGTCACGCTCAAATGGCTGCCCAGCTTTGGGCGCGGCGACGTGGTGATGCTGGGCTCGTGGTCCAGCGGTTTCCTGACCGTCGACGGCTGGAAGCATTTGATTTTGCCGGCCATCACGTTGGCGGTTTTCCAACTCACGCTCATCATGCGTTTGGTGCGCTCGGAGATGTTGGAAGTGCTGCGCGCAGACTACATCAAGTTCGCACGCGCGCGCGGCTTGCCGAACCGTGCCGTGTACTTCGGTCACGCACTTAAAAACACCATGGTGCCCGTCATCACCATCACCGGTTTGCAGCTGGGTGCGTTGATCGCCTTTGCCATCATCACCGAGACCGTTTTTCAGTGGCCCGGCATGGGCCTGTTGTTCATTCAAGCGGTGACGTTTGCCGACGTGCCAGTCATGGCGGCCTATCTTTGCCTGATTGCGCTGATTTTCGTCGTCATCAATCTGGCCGTTGATTTGCTTTACTTCGCAGTTGATCCTCGACTGCGCATCGAGAGCGCCGCTGGCGCGCACTGATTACATTGCTCAGTCATTCAGGAACAAGCCATGAAATTCAAATCTACGCTGCTTATCGCAGCTTTGACCGTCACAACCTTCGCCTTCACCCTGGGCAGCGCGCAGGCTGTGACTTTGCGTGTGGCCAACCAGGGCGATGCGCAGTCCATGGACCCGCACTCCTTGAACGAGTCCTTGCAGCTCAGTTTCACTGGCAATGTGTATGAGCCGTTGGTGGGCCGCGACAAGAAGCTGGGCTTGGTTCCCGCGCTGGCCACCAAGTGGACCCAAACGTCACCCACAGTGTGGCGCTTCGAGTTGCGCAAGGGCGTGAACTTTCATGATGGCGCGCCTTTCGCAGCGGACGATGTGGTGTTTTCTTTCAAGCGTTCGGCCGGTGAAGGCTCGGACATGAAAAGCTACAACTCGTCGATCAAAGAAGTGCGCAAAGTCAACGACCATGTTGTTGATATCGAAACCTCGGCGCCGTTTCCCATCTTGCCCGACGTTATTTCGTTGGTCTTCATGATGAACAAAGCCTGGTGCGAAGCCAACAAAGCCACGATGCCCGTCGATCGTCGCAAAGGCATTGAGAACACTGCCAGCTTCAAAGCCAACGGCACCGGCCCATTTCGATTGAAAGAGCGCCAGCCCGGCACGCGCACGGTGCTGGTTCGCAACCCGCGCTACTGGACTTCAGTTGAATCCAATGTCGACGAGGTCGTGTTCACACCCATAGGCAACTCGGCCACCCGGGTGGCGGCGTTGCTGTCGGGAGAGGTTGACGTGATGGAGCCTGTGCCGCTGCAAGACGTTGAGCGCATCAAATCCAACCCGAATTTGAGTGTGGTGCAAGGGCCCGAATTGCGCACTATCTTTTTGGGCATGGACCAAAAGCGAGACGAGCTGCTGTTCTCGAATGTCAAAGGCAAAAACCCGTTCAAAGACAAACGCGTTCGCCAAGCTTTCTACCAAGCCATTGACATTGAGACCATCAAATCGCGCGTCATGCGCAATGCCTCAACACCGGCCGCGCTGATGGCCGGGCCCGGCATCAAAGGTTTTCCGGTGGAGTTGAACAAGCGCCTGCCTTACGACCCCGAAGCGTCCAAGAAATTGCTGGCGGAAGCCGGTTACCCCAACGGCTTTGAGGTCAGCATGAACTGCCCGAATGACCGCTATGTCAACGACGGCGACATTTGCCAAGCTGTGGCGGCCAACATGGCCCGTGTGGGCGTGAAGATCAATTTGCAGACCGAAACCAAGGTCACTTACTTCCCCAAAATTCTCAGCCGCAACACCAGCTTTTATCTGCTCGGCTGGACTGCGGGCACCTACGACTCGCACAACATCTTGACCTCGTTGATGGCCACGCCCACCGAACAAGGCCAAGGCCAATTCAACCTGGGTGCCTACAGCAACCCCAAGATCGATGAGCTGACGCTCAAAGTCCAAAGCGAGACCGACCAAGTCAAGCGCAACGCCATGATCAAAGAGGCGTTTGAGATTCATGCCGCCGACATCGGCCACCTGCCTTTGCACCAGCAAGCCTTGGCCTGGGCGATGAAGAAGAACGTGCAGTTGACTCAGCTTCCCGACAACGCCATGCCCTTCAAGTGGGTCGTGGTCAAGTGAGTCGGGTGACGTTTTGAGCGCCGTCTCAGCGCCAGGTTTTTTCCAGCGACTCAGCCAAAGCGACGTTTGGTACAGCTTCAAGCATTCACCGGTGGCCATGGGTGCGGCGGTGGTGGCTTTTGTGATTGCGTTTTGCGCTGTGTTTGCCAACGTCGTGGCACCACACGAGCCTTTCAACCTGGCCACGCTGGAGTTGGCCGATGCCCGTTTGCCGCCGGCTTGGCAAGCTGAAGGCAGTCGCAAATACTTGCTGGGCACCGACGATCAGGGCCGCGACATTTTGTCGGTGCTGATGTACGGCTCACGCATCTCGCTGTTTGTGGGCGTGATCTCGGTGTGCTTGTCGGTGCTGGTGGGCGTGGCCATGGGCTTGTTGTCGGGCTTCATGGGCGGCAAGATCGACGCCTTCATCATGCGCATCTGCGATGTGATGTTGTCTTTCCCGTCCATCTTGATCGCCCTGCTCATCAGTGGCGTAGGGCGTGCGCTGTTTCCGCAGGCGCAAGACGGTCTGGCACTGGCCGTGCTGATCATTGCCATTGCGCTGCCGGGCTGGGTGCAATACGCGCGCACGGTTCGCGGCTCGACCCTGATCGAGCGCAACAAAGAATATGTTCAGGCAGCGCGTGTGATTGGGGTGTCGTCGCTGCGCATCATGCGTCGCCACGTGCTGCCCAATGTACTGGGGCCGGTGATGGTGTTGGCCACCATCCAAATTGCCACGGCCATCATCATTGAAGCCACGCTGTCATTCTTGGGTGTGGGCATGTCGCCAACTTCACCCTCGCTGGGCACCTTGATTCGCGTGGGCAACGATTTTTTGTTTTCCGGCGAGTGGTGGATCACCATTTTTCCGGGCTTGGTTTTGGTGCTGATCGCCTTGAGCGTGAATTTGCTTGGCGACTGGCTGCGTGACGCTTTGAACCCGCGCTTGCGCTGAAATTTTGAACGCCCCTCGGACATGACCAAGCCGCTGCTCGAAGTTCAAAACCTGCGCGTGGAGTTCCCCACGCGGCACGGCAATCTGGTCGCACTCGACGACGTGTCTTTCCAAATTGCGCCCGGTGAAATTTTGGGTGTGGTGGGTGAATCGGGCGCCGGCAAATCACTGACTGGTGCGGCCATCATTGGTTTGCTCGATCCACCCGGTCGCGTGGCGGGCGGCGAGATTCGCTTCGACGGCCGCCGCATTGACAACCTGCCTTACGAAGAAATGCGCAAGGTTCGCGGTCGACAAATTGGCGCTATTTTTCAAGACCCGCTCACATCGCTGAACCCGCTTTACACCATCGGTCAGCAGCTCACCGAGACCATACGCGCCCACCTGCCGGTGAGCCAAAGCGATGCGCGCCAACGTGCCATCAAGCTGCTCGAAGAAACCGGCATTCAAGCCGCCGAGCAGCGCATAGACCAATACCCGCATCAGTTCTCTGGCGGCATGCGTCAACGTGTGGTGATTGCCTTGGCCTTGGCGGCCGAGCCCAAACTCATCGTGGCCGATGAACCCACCACGGCGCTTGATGTGTCCATCCAAGCGCAGATCATTGCCTTGCTCAAGCGGCTGTGCAAAGACCACGGCGCGGCCGTCATGCTCATCACTCACGACATGGGCGTGATTGCTGAAACCTGTGACCGCGTGGCCGTGATGTATGCAGGCCGCGTGGCCGAAATCGGGCCGGTGCGCAGCGTCATTCACGCGTCAGCTCACCCTTACACCGCTGGCTTGATGGGTTCGATTCCTGCGATGGATGAAGACCGCGAGCGCCTGCTGCAAATTGACGGTGCCATGCCACGCCTCACCGCCATCCCCAAAGGCTGCGCCTTCAATCCGCGCTGCACAAAAACCTTTGATCGCTGCCGTGTCGAGCGGCCCGATCTGATCGACGCTGGCTCCACGCGCGCGGCTTGTTGGTTGCATGCTGACAAAGCAGGGCTGGCCGCATGAGCAGCATCATGAAGCCAAGCCAACACGGCCCCTTGGTGGAGGTGCGCGACCTGGCCAAATCTTTTGACGTCTCGGCCCCTTGGTTGAACCGCGCGGTCGAGCGCAAGCGCAAGCAGTTTGTGCACGCAGTCGACGGCGTGAGCTTTCAGGTTGAGCGCGGGAAAACGCTGGCGCTGGTGGGTGAATCGGGCTGCGGCAAAAGCACCGTCGCGCGGTTGCTGGTGGGCCTTTATGCGCCGACGGCAGGGCAGGTGATGTTCGATGGCCAAGGCATTGCGCAGACGCTCAAAGGCGCAGGCGCATCGGCGCTGCGTCGCCGCATGCAGATGATTTTTCAAGACCCCTACGCCAGCTTGAACCCGCGCTGGAAGGTGCTCGATATCGTGGCCGAGCCGCTCACTGAGCACGGCCTCATCACCAACGCCGCCGATTTGAAGGCTCGCGTTGGCGAACTGCTGATGTCGGTGGGCTTGGCGGCCGCTGACATGACCAAGTTCCCACACCAGTTCTCGGGCGGACAGCGTCAACGCATTTCAATTGCCCGAGCACTGGCCACGCAGCCTGAGTTTTTGGTGTGCGACGAACCCACGTCGGCGTTGGACGTGTCGGTGCAAGCCCAAGTGCTCAACATCATGAAGGACTTGCAGCGCAAGCTGGGCCTGACCTATTTGTTCATCTCGCACAACCTTGCCGTGGTGCGCCATGTGAGTGACAACGTCGGCGTCATGTACCTCGGCCGTTTGGTCGAGTTGGCCGACAAAGCCACGCTGTTCGCGGCCGACAGCCGCGCGACCCGCCATCCTTACACCCGCATGCTTCTTGATGCCATTCCCGACATCCAGATGTCGGGCCGCGCACGCACGCCGGTGCAAGGTGAAGTGCCGAATCCGCTGAACCCGCCCAGTGGTTGCTCATTCCATCCGCGATGCCCGCTGGCGAACGATCGTTGCAAATCAGAGCGGCCTGCCTTGTTGAGCCTGCGCGGTGTGCAGATCGCTTGCCACGCGGCTCAAGAGGATCGGTTGTGAGAGTAAAAGCTGGCTGACCGCAGGTTTCGCCTCCGGGGTAACGGCAGGTGGCAGTTTCAATGGCCCTCTTTGTCCGCAGCCCCACATCGCTAGGCAAAGCGTTGATGCCACTGCCGCGCGCAATGCCAAGTGCGCCGCGACCAGACTTTGGTCAGAATATTTCATTCAATAAGTTTACCGACCATGACGACTGAACCCGCCGCTCAAACATTGTCTGCCGCCGATTACACGGCGTTGACATCGGCCGTGTTGGCCAGCGTCGAAGCCACCACCGATGCTTGGCTGGAAGCCGGTGTGATCGACATCGACTCCCACCGCACCGGCGGTCTGTTGGAGTTGACCTTGCCCAACCGCAGCAAGCTCATCATCAACACCCAGCCGCCGCTTCAAGAGCTGTGGCTGGCGGCCAAGGCCGGTGGTTTTCACTTCAAGTTTGTGAATGCGGCGTGGCGTGACACCAAAGATGGCCGTGAATTTTTTGACGTGCTGTCGCTGTGCGCTTCAGCGCAGGGCGGGCAAGCGTTGCAGTTTGTGCAGCGCCCACTCAGCCGCTGAAAGGTCAAAAACTAGCGCCGGAACAAGTCGAGGATGCTCGACTTTTCCTCTTCGTCCGGTGTCGTTGTCGACGGCATCTTGTCTTCCAGGCCCAAACTGCGCACGCCTGTGCCGCGTGTGAATTCTTCGTAAAACCATTCACCGCCAGAGTTGATCAGCCCTTCTGGCGCCACGAGTTCTTGGGTCGGCACGCCCTTCAGTGCAGTCTTCATGAAGTCGATCCACACTGGCAACGACAAGCTGCCGCCGGTTTCTTTGTCGCCCAATTTGCGCGGCGTGTCGTAGCCCATCCACACAACCGCCACCAGGCCTGGGTGAAAGCCAGCGAACCAGGTGTCCATGGAGTCGTTGGTCGTGCCGGTTTTTCCGTAGATGTCGGTGCGCTTCAGGTCTATGCGCGCTTTGGTGGCCGTGCCGGTTTTGGTGACCTCCTGAAGCAGGCTGTTCATCACGAACGCGTTTCGCGCGTCGATGGCGCGCACACTCTCGTTCAGCACCACGCTGTGGGCTTCGTTGATGACATTGCCCTTGCCGTCGGTTACTTTGGCGATGAGCGTTGGGTTGACGCGGTAGCCGCCGTTGGCAAACACCGCGTAGCCCAAGGCCATTTGCAAAGGCGTCGCAGCCCCGGCACCCAGGGCCATTGTCAGATAGGGCGGATGGCGATCCATGTCAAAGCCAAACTTGCCAACCCAGCTTTGCGTGTAAGTCGGGCCGACAGATTGCAAAATTCGAATGGACACCATGTTTTTGGACTTGGCCAAACCGGTGCGCAGCGTCATAGGGCCGTCAAAGCGGCCGTCGTAGTTTTTGGGCTCCCACGGCTGACTGCCTGTGGCCCCTGCATCAAAAAACAAAGGCGCGTCGTTGATCACCGTGGCCGGTGTGAATCCTTTTTCCAGTGCCGCTGAGTAGATGAAGGGCTTGAAACTGGAGCCTGGTTGACGCCACGCCTGCGTCACGTGATTGAACTTGCTTTTGGAATAGTCGAAGCCGCCCACCATGGCGCGCACCGCGCCCGTGCGCGGATCCATGGCCACAAACGCGCCCTCGACTTCGGGCTGTTGAGTGATGGTCCAGTCACCGCGATTGGCCTTGACCAAACGTATCACTGCACCGGGTCGAATTTGATTCCGGGGATTGCTTTTGTCTGCCAAGCCTGAGGTTGCGGGGCGCAGACCCTCGCCGGTCACCGTCACCGAATCACCTGTTTGCAACACGGCCACCACTTTGCGGGAACTGGCCTCCAGCACCACGGCGGCCTTCAACTCGTCGTTATCAGGATGGTCTTGCAGTGCTTCAGCGATGCGCGCGTCCACATCTTTGGCATTCGCCGGCAAGTCGATGTAGGCCTCGGGGCCGCGGTACACCTGACGCTTCTCGTAGTCCATGATGCCCTTGCGCAAGGCGCGATAGGCTGCCATTTGCGTCACCGAGTTCACCGTCAACTGCACATTCAAGCCGCGGGTGTAGGCGTCTTCGCCGTACTGGGTGAACATCATTTGACGCGCCACTTCGGCGAGGTACTCCGCGTGGATGGGCAAATCATCGGGCTCGCGGTACTTCATCTCTTGAGCGCGAGCGGTTTCGCGCTGCTCTGGCGTGATGAAGTTGTTTTCCAACATGCGGTCAATGATGAGCCGTTGGCTCTTGACCGCGCGTTCAGGGTTGTTGAAGGGGTTGTAGACCGATGGAGCCTGCGGCAGCCCAGCCAGCATCGCGGCTTCGGCAACGGTGATGTCTTTCAGCGGCTTGCCGAAGTAGGTTTCACTGGCCGACGAAAACCCGTAAGAACGCTGACCCAAGAAAATTTGGTTCATGTAGACCTCGAGGATTTGATCCTTGGTCAGTACGCTTTCCATCTTGAAAGCCAAAAGCATCTCGTAGATTTTTCGGGTGTAAGTCTTTTCTGTACTCAAGTAAAAATTGCGCGCCACCTGCATGGTGATGGTGGATGCGCCTTGGCTGCGCGAGCGGTTGAACTGCGCCAAGCCAGCTCGCAAGACGCCTTTGATGTCAACGCCGCTGTGCTGATAGAAGCGCGCGTCCTCAGACGCCAAGACGGCGTCTTTCATGACCTTGGGAATTTGGTTGATCGGCAGGAAGTTGCGCCGCTCTTCGCCGTATTCGCCCAGCATCACGCCGTCTGACGAAAAAATGCGCATGGGTAACTTGGGCCGGTAATCGATCAGCCCCGTGACCTCAGGCAAGTTGGGATACGCCACAGCCAGCGCGATGCCCAACACCAACACCAGCGATAAAACCATGCCGCCCAGTATCCCGAGCGCCCAAGTGCCGATGCGCATGCCCCAAGCTGCCCAGCCCGGCACAACGCCGGATTGAACATTGGAGTCGCGTCGGGGTACGTTGCCGCGCGGAGCGTCCGCGCGATCAGTTTCGGTCATGAAATTCCAAGGTAGCGGTCATCAATTATAGAAAGCCACCGCGACCGTCACGAACGCTCTCAAATTGCTTGTGTTTCGGCTTCAATTTGCGCTCCAGGGGGTCGCTGAAGTGACGATAAATACAACGTTGCGGGGCGCGCGTTCTTCAACGTCAGGGCCGTCATCACGGGCCAATTCGCTTTTTAGCTCAATGGCTTTACTGCTAGTATTCAAGTACTTTCTGAAGAGTTCCGTGCAGTTTTTATTGATTTTGAACTGCCGCGTTTGGAGAAAAGAGTAGTGAGTTTTCTTGACACATTGTTGGGCCGCAAACATCCGCCAGTGATCGGGCTGGACATCAGTTCGTCCAGCGTGAAGCTGGTCGAATTGGGTCAAGACTCGTCCGGCGAATTTGTTCTGGAGCGGTTTGCATCTGAAACTTTTGAAAAAGGTTGGATCACCGACGGCCAAATCGAAAAATTTGACGAAGTCGCTGAGGCCGTGAAGCGCGTTGTTTTGAAAAGCGGCACACGCACCAAATATGTCGTCATGGCCATGCCGCAATCGGCCGTGATCACCAAGAAGATCATGTTGCCGGCTGGGTTGCGCGACGAAGAGCTCGAACTTCAGGTTGAAACCGAAGCCAATCAGTACATCCCGTTTTCACTGGATGAAGTCAGCTTGGACTTTTGCGTCATCGGCCCCAGCCCTGCGTCCGCCGGTGATGTGGAAGTGTTGATCGCCGCGTCGCGCAAAGACCGCGTCCAAGACCGCCAAGGTTTGGCAGAAGCTGCCGGCCTCAAACCCATGGTGCTTGACATTGAGTCTCACGCTTCGAGGTTGGCCATGAGCCGCGTGATTGCAGCGCTGCCCAATGAAGGCAAAGACGCCTTGGTCGCGTTGTTTGAAATTGGTGCCGACACCACCAGCTTGAAGGTGCTGCGCGACGACGAAATGCTGTACGACCGCGACCAAGCCTTCGGCGGTTCGCAATTGACGCAGCTGATCTCGCGCCAATACGGATTTTCTTTCGAAGAAGCTGAGCAGAAAAAACTCTCTGCCGATTTGCCCGAAGACTACGACAACGCCATCTTGAATCCCTTCGTCGACAGTTTGTCGCAAGAGATAGGCCGCGCTTTGCAGTACTTCTTCACCAGCACGCCGCACCACAAAGTTCATTACGTGATGTTGTCTGGCGGCACAGCCACCTTGGCTGGTTTGAAAGACCGTGTCACCGAGTTGACCGGTTTTGCCTCGATGGTGGTCAATCCCTTCGACAACATGAAGCTGGGCAGTGCCGTTCGCGAAAGCAAATTGCGTCGTGAAGCTTCGTCTTACCTCACAGCCTGCGGTTTGGCGATGCGGAGATTTGCGCAGTGATTTTGATCAATCTGCTCCCGCACCGGGAAGAAAGGCGCAAGCGCCGCAAAGTCGCGTTTTTCATTGGTTTGATAGCCGCGGCGATCGCCAGCCTGCTTCTGGTCGGTGCCTGGTACTTGGTGGTACAGCGCATGACCACGACCCAGCAAGACCGCAATAAATTTTTGAGCACAGAGATCACCAAGCTGGAAGTCCAGATCAAGGACATCGCCACATTGCGCGCCGAAATTGAGTCGCTCAAGGCGCGTCAAAAAGCGGTGGAAGATTTGCAAATTGACCGCAACGTGCCGGTTCACGTGCTGAACGAATTGGTGAAACAAACGCCTGAAGGTGTTTACTTCACCGCCGTCAAGCAGGACGGTCAAGTGCTGACCGTCAACGGCGTGGCGCAAACGAACGAACGCGTGTCAGAGCTGTTGCGCAACACGGCCTACAACTCTCAGTGGCTGGTCAAGCCCGAGCTGGTTGAAATCAAGGCACTGACAGTTCAGACGGCCAACAAGGAACAAAAGCGCTTGTTTGATTTCTCGATGCGAGTGACGGTCAAGCGGCCACAAGACAAACTGGTTTCGCCTGATGCGATTCCGGCTTCGGCCAACCCAGCCAGCGGCCCCGCGGCTGCGGCGGCCAAGAAAGTTTGAGGGCGACCATGGCCACTCAGAAAAAATCATTCAGCCTCAACCTCTCTTCGATCTTTGAAGGCGTGGCGTCTCAATTCCGCGGCCTCAACGCGAACGAACCTGGGCAGTGGCCTTTGCTGCCCAAGCTGGCCAGTTGGCTGCTTCTCGGCGCGGCGGTGCTCACAGCCGGATGGTTTTTCTTGCTGTCGTCGGCCCACGATGAATTGGAGGCGGTTCGCGCCAAGGAACCGGCGCTCAAAACCGATTACCGCAGCAAGCTGGCCCAAGCAGTAAATTTGGGCGAGCTGCGCAAGCAAAAATTGCAAGTCGAAGAGTACGTGACCCAGCTTGAAAAGCAGTTGCCCGGCAAAGCTGAAATGGACGCACTGTTGTCCGACATCAACCAAGCGGGCTTGGGCCGTGGCTTGCAGTTTGAGTTGTTTCGTCCAGGCCAAGTGGTCGTGAAGGATTACTACGCCGAGCTGCCCATTGCCATCCGCGTGACGGGTCGCTATCACGACATCGGCTCGTTTGCTGCCGACGTGGCCAACCTGTCGCGCATCGTCACGCTGCACAACTTGTCGATAGGCACGAACAAAGACCAAGCCAATGTGTTGTTCATGGAAGCCACCGCCCGAACCTATCGCTACTTGGACACGGCAGAGTTGGAACTGATACGCGCCAACGCTGAAAAAGCCAAAGCGGCAGGGGCGAAGAAATGAACGGCGCACTGAAACGCTTTGCCGTGCTGCTTTCAGCCTCCGTCGTCGGTTTGACCATGATCGGCTGTAGCGGCGAACAAGATGAGCTTCAGCAGTGGATGGAGCAGCAAAAACGTGAGGTCAAACCGAGCGTGCAGCCTCTGACCCAACCCAAAAAGTTCAACCCGCAGCCCTATGCGTCGACGAATGCAGTCGAGCCCTTCAGCACCCAAAAGCTGACGGTGGCGCTGAAGCAAGAAGCCAGACAACCCAACTCTTTGTTGGCCGTAGAAATCAACCGGCGCAAGGAGCCATTGGAAGGCTATCCGGTGGACAGCATGAGCATGGTGGGCAGTGTGGTGAAACAAGGGCGTCAATTTGCGCTGTTGCGGGTCGATAACCTGCTTCATAACGTCAAAGTGGGCGATTACTTGGGACAGAACTACGGAAAGATCGTCAAGATTTCAGAAACCAATGTTTCCCTGAGAGAGATTGTTCAGGATGCGGCGGGCGAATGGATCGAGCGAATGAGTGCGATCCAGCTCCAGGAGAAGGCGCGATGAAGTGCATGCAGGAGAAACGAATGATGAGTCAGCTGCATGCCCGTTGGGCAACGCTTGTGGTGGTTGCGAGTCTGTTGTTCGGGTTTACAACCCTCGCCCAGGCCGAGAACACTATCCAGTCCATCAACACCACGCAGCAAGCGGGTGTCGAGGTGGTGCGGATTGAACTGGCTGAACCCCTGACGGCCATCCCCGCGGGCTTCACGATTCAGGCCCCAGCGCGTATCGCCATCGATTTGCCCGGTGTGGGCAATGCGCTGGGCAAATCCATAGTCGACATCAACCAGGGCAACTTGCGCTCCGTCAGCGTGGCCCAGGCCGGTGAACGCACCCGCTTGGTGTTGAACCTCAAACAAGCCACGACTTACCGCGCTCAGCTTCAAGGCAAAGCCCTGTTGCTGATCTTGGAGTCTGGCGGCGCGCCCGCAGTCATTGCGAGCGCTGCTGAACCCACACGTTTCGCTCCGAGCATCAACACAACCCAACTGCCACTCAAAGAAGTTGACTTCCGCAAAGGCAATGACGGTGCCGGTCGCGTGGTCGTGAACCTGGCCAACAACCAAGTGGGCGTTGACATACGTCAACAGGGCCAAGGCTTGGTCATTGAATTCTTGAAAACCAGTCTGCCCGACAGCTTGCGCCGCCGTTTGGACGTGACTGATTTCGGCACGCCCGTTCAGTACGTCACCACCAGCCAAGTGGGTGACCGCGTGCGCATGGTTGTTGATTCGCGCGGTGCTTGGGAGCACAGCGCTTACCAAAGCGAGAGCCAGTTTGTGCTCGAAGTGCGTCCGCAAAAGATCGATCCGAACAAGCTGGTGCAAGGCCCTGGCTACTCGGGTGAAAAGCTCACGCTGAACTTCCAGAACATCGAAGTTCGCGCACTTCTGCAAGTCATCGCCGACTTCACCAACTTCAACGTCGTCACCAGCGACACCGTCACCGGCAACGTGACTTTGCGCTTGAAAGACGTGCCCTGGGATCAGGCGCTGGACATCATCTTGCAAGCCAAGAGTTTGGGCTTGCGCAAGTCGGGCAACGTGATCTTGATCGCGCCAAAAGACGAACTTGCTGCCAAAGAGAAGGCCGAGTTGGAATCTAAGTCTCAGATCTCCTCGTTGGAGCCAGTGCGCACGCAGTCATTTCAACTCAACTACACGAAAGCCGAGGAAGTGGCGAAGGGTTTGAGCGGACAAAACTCCAGTCAAGGTTCAGGTTCAGGTTCGAACACCAGCCGCTTGTTGTCGCCGCGCGGCAGCGTGATTTTTGAGACGCGCACCAACCAGCTGTTCGTCAGCGACATTCCTTCCAAGCTGGAAGAAGTACAAAGTCTCATCAGCAAGATCGACATCCCGGTTCGTCAAGTTTTGATCGAAGCGCGAATCGTGGAAGCCGACGACAAGTTCGGTCGCTCACTTGGCGTTCGTTTGGGTGCGTCAGATTTGCGCGGCGTCCGCGGTGGCGTGCCGGGCTACGGTTTGGGTGGCGACACGCGGGTCACCATCGGCGGCAACCTGGGCGCCGTGGGCGGTCAAACCCAACAGAGCGGCGGCTCGGTCTCGTACAACGACACTCAGTTTGTGAACTTGCCAGCGGGAGCACAAGGCGGCTACGACGCCGCGAGTTTTGCGCTTTCGTTGTTTGGAGCCACCGCGAATCGCTTCCTGAATCTTGAAATCTCGGCGCTAGAAGCCGACGGGCGCGGCAAAGTGGTCTCAAGCCCGCGCTTGGTGACCGCCGACCAGATCAAAGCTGTCATACGCCAGGGTACGAAAATCCCATACCAAAAGGCCACCTCCAGTGGTGCCACTGGCATCGAGTTCATTGACGCCACCTTGAAGCTGGAAGTCACGCCTCAAATCACACCCGAAGGCAATGTGATTTTGGATGTAGAGGTAAATAAAGACAGCGTTGGTGCCGTGACTGCCGGTGTTCCGTCCATCAACACCAAGTCGGTGAAAACGCAGGTGCTGGTTGAAAACGGCGGAACCATCGTCATCGGAGGAATCTTCGAGCAGGTGGATCGCACCGACGAAGTCAAAGTGCCATTTTTAGGCGACGTGCCTTATCTCGGCAATTTATTCAAAACGAAATCGCGCACGCTGAACAAGACCGAGCTGTTGATTTTCCTGACGCCCAAAGTGGTCACCGATCGCTCGGCAGCGCGCTGATTTCCAAGCTTTGTTGCTGACAACCCAATCGATTTCGATATGAACATGCTCAAACACTTGGCCTCTTTGTTGTTGATGTTTGTGCTTGCCGCTTGCGGCGGGGGCGGTGGTGCTCCTGGCGCATCCGGCTTCAGCCCCGCAGCGCCGGGCGGCCCAACTGCGCCAGGTGCGCTCAATGCGACCAAGCTTGTTCTTGCCTTGAGCGACACCAACCTCGCGAACACGGGTGCGGGCAAAGTCACTGCGACCGCCACGGCGACTTCAGACGGTGGTCAGGTTGTGGCAGCCGTGCCGGTGACCTTTGCGGTGGACAACAACGCCGTGTTTTCCGTCAGTGGTGCGAATACCGATGTTGGTGGCACTGTTTCCGCGAGCATTTCGACAGGTGCTGACAAATCTAACCGTGTGGTGACAGTGACTGCCATCAGCGGCAATTTGACCGCAACGGCAGCTTTCGCGGTCTCTGGTGCCAAACTGACCGGCGTGCCCGTTCCTGCCATCGTGGCCCCAGCAAGCACCGGAAATCGCGTTGACTTCAAGTTGATTGATGCAAACTCAAATGCGATGGCTCTCCAAGCGGTGTCAGTGCAGGCGGGTTCGCTGCCTATCGTCACAGGTGTGACTGACACCAATGGGGCCTTCTCCTACTCATACACCGCACCGGCTGCCGCTGGCACGCTGGATGTGGTGGCCACAGCGGGCGGCGTGTCGACAACTCAAACGGTTCAGGTGCAAGCCAGCGGATCGGCAAATATTCCGCCAGCGATTGGGCCTGTGCGTTCTGCATCGGTTTCTGCCAACCCGAGTGTGGTGTCAACCAACACGGTCGCGACCAACAACCGCATCGAGATTCGAGCGCTTTTCGTTGGCGCCAACAACGCTCCGATCAAAAATGTGCGCGTGCGCTTCGATTTGGCTGGCGATGCGGCATCGGTGGGTGGTTCATTTTCGACCGCAGACAACACCGTCTATTCAGACGCAAACGGGATTGCGACCACTTCGTACATCCCGGGCTCTCGTTCCAGCCCCACAGACGGCGTCACCGTGCGCGCTTGCTACGGCTTGAACGATTTCGCGTCCTGCTCGACAGCACCTTCCAGTACTTCAACTTCCATCACCGTGGCGTCGGATCCGTTGGCGGTGACTATAGGCAGCAACGAAAAAGTTTACATCGGTACCGCCGATCTGACCTTCCAACGTCGCTTCGTGGTGTTGGTGGTTGACGCTTCCGGGGCTGCCAAAGAAAACGTGCAGATCAAGCCTTCGATTGACATTGATCGCTATTACAAGGGTGAGATGGTTCGCATTGGAGGGTCATGGGTACCCGGTTACATCGGCCTGGACCCCGTCACCAACATCGCGAAAGCG
Organism: Burkholderiales bacterium; assembly: GCA_025358485.1. Classification (GTDB taxonomy): domain Bacteria; phylum Pseudomonadota; class Gammaproteobacteria; order Burkholderiales; family Burkholderiaceae_C; genus JANYJJ01. The sequence goes on from JANYJJ010000132.1 coordinate 42,580, forward strand.
GTTGCCGTAGTTCCTCCAGCTTGCTTCAACGAAGACATCAATCGCAATGGGGTACTGGAAGCAGGCGAAGACCTCAACGGCAATGGCAGTCTGGAGCCGCGCAAGTCTGATGTCGCAGTCTCCATGGTCGGCGGTTCTTTGACCAACGCGTCAGGGATTGCGGTGGTGCAGATCGAATATCCAAAGAACTTGGCCACCTGGGCGAGGGTCAAGATTCTGGTGTCCGCCACAGGCGTCAGCGGCACCGAAGGCCGCACCACTTGGACTGAAATCTTGCCTGCTCCAGGCGTAGATTTCACGGCCGTCACTGCCCCTGCGTTCATTTACAGCCCTTACGGACAGGACATATTTGACGCCCAGCTGATGCCTTACGTCGGCGCGCCTGGCGGCGCACCTTGCTCTAGCCCACGCTGACCGGTGCAGTGCCCCTGATCACCTTGATCGGTCTCCCCGGCGGAGGCAAAACAAGCACCGGTCGGCAATTGGCTCGAAAACTGAATGAGCGGTTCGAAGACTCTGATGCGGTCATAGAGCAGCAACTTGGCGAGTCGATACGAAGCTTCTTCGAACGCGAAGGAGAGTCGAAGTTTCGAGACGTGGAAGAAGCGGTTCTTCATGACTTGACGCTCAATTTTTCGGGCGTGTTGGCCACGGGCGGCGGTGCGGTTTTGCGCGCTGCCAACCGAACCCAACTGCGCGAAAACTCAACCGTCATCTACCTCACAGCCTCGCCCGAATCATTGATGCGACGTTTGCGCTTTGACGTGAAACGGCCGCTGTTGCAAACCAGCGATCCTTTGGGCCGATTGCAAGAACTCTATGCACAGCGGGATCCGCTGTACCGCGAAACCGCGCACTTTCACATCGCCACCGGCCGGCCGCCTGTCTCTGTGCTCGTGACGATGATCCTCACCCAATTGGAATTGGCCGGTGTGATTGACCCGTACACCGTGCCCTCCATCGTTGACCCTACGATCCCTGCGCCGTTGCAGTAAACAACTGCCTTGCCGACATGAGCACCTCAGGCTCCACACAGCACCGCGTAAGCATTGCGCTCGACGCACGAAGCTATGACATCGTCATCGGCACCGATGTTTTTGCGCTGCCCAGCACTTACGAAGCGCTGCCGGACGCCACTTGCGCCGCCCTCGTCAGCAACCACACCGTGGCACCGCTGTACGCGCAGCAGCTTGCCAAGGCCTTGGGCGAGCGCTACCGCAAAGTCATTCAAGTCGTGTTGCCCGACGGCGAGGCCCACAAAAGCTGGCAAACCCTCAATCTGATTTTTGACGCGTTGCTCGCCGCCGGGTGCGACCGCAAAACCACGCTCTTCGCGTTGGGCGGCGGCGTGGTCGGCGACATGACGGGCTTTGCCGCCGCTTGCTACATGCGCGGCGTGCCTTACGTGCAAGTGCCCACCACTTTGTTGGCGCAGGTTGACTCTTCGGTGGGCGGCAAGACCGCCATCAACCACCCCATGGGCAAGAACATGATCGGCGTCTTCAACCAGCCGCTGCTGGTGGTGGCCGACATTGCGACGCTCACCACATTGCCTCAGCGTGAACTGATTGCAGGCTTGGCCGAAGTCATCAAATACGGGCCGATTGCGGACGGCGCATTCTTCGTTTGGTTGGAAGCCAACTTGGACGCACTGTTGGCGCGCGACCCAGCCGCGCTGGCGCATGCCATCAAGCGTTCCTGCGAAATCAAAGCGTGGGTGGTGTCGCAAGATGAACGCGAAACCGGCCTGCGCGCCATTTTGAATTTTGGTCACACCTTCGGCCACGCGATTGAGGCGGGCTTGGGCTTCGGCACATGGCTGCACGGCGAAGCGGTTGGCTGCGGCATGGCCATCGCGGCTCAGCTGTCTGCCAATGTGGGGTTGATTCCGGCAGCTTATGCGCTGCGAATTCAGCGTCTGATTGAACGTGCAGGCTTGCCAGTTCGCGCGCCTGCTTTGGGCGTTCAGCGCTATCAACAACTCATGAGCGTGGACAAAAAAGCCGAGGGCGGAGAGACACGTTTTGTGTTGATCGAAGCGCCAGGAAAAGCAGTCTTGCGCGGCGTGCCAGATGCCGATGTGGCAACCGTGCTGCGCGCTTGCGGCGCGTAGTTTGAAGGTCGTCAACGCAAGCGCGCCTTGGTCGGTGCGAGTCACAACCGAACCACGACCAAACGTGATTTAGTTGTCATCGCGGCAGCCTCGCAAGCCGCTTGCGCCAACTCGCTGCCCGTTCGTCGGCGCACCCTTCAGTTGCGCCCAACGCGTCCGTAAACTGAGACAACTCATTGAGAACCCTATGCGCCGTCACACTGGATTCACCCTCATCGAAGTCATGATCGTCGTCGCCATTATTGCCATTTTGTCGGCCATTGCGATACCGAATTATTCAGAGTATGTCCTGCGTTCTCGCTTGACTGATGGCATATCAGCCTTGGCTGGCATGCGGGTGAAGATGGAACAGTACTTTCAAGACAACCGCAGCTACGCGGGTACGCCGGCTGCCTGCAGCACTGGTTCAATTGCGCCGTTGCCGACTGCAAACAATTTCACTTTCGACTGCGGCACTCCAACCGGAACGACCTACGTGATCACCGCCACAGGCACGGGCCCGGTGAACGGATTTGTCTACACGCTCAACCAAGACAACACGCGCACCACCACAGGCGTCATCTCAGGCTGGAGCAATGGGAATTGCGGTTGGGTTCTGAAGAAAGACGGGTCGTGCTGAAACCAAAGCATTTCATCGTCGCCGAACGTGGTTTCACCATCGTCGAGTTGATGGTGGCGTTGGCCATTGTCGGAATCGTGATGATGGTCGGAACGCCGTTGATTTCGACCATGATTCAAAACTCTAAGTTAAGCAGCGCGACCAAGAGCTACTTGACGGGCATACAAACCGCGCGCACCGAAGCGATACGTATGAACCGCCCTGTTGATTTCGTATTGACGGACGACGCGGTGGCCGCCAACGTGGGCGGCTCTGCCAGTGGCAAAAATTGGGTCGTCCGCTGGGGCCCGCCGACCACACAGACTTTCGTTGAAGGCAAGGCTGCGGAAAACGGCTCGGGCCAGCAAGGGGCCAACTCGGTGATGATTGCCGGCACCGTCCCCAACCCAGGCACTTTTTCTGGCGTGTTGACCTTCAATGGTTTCGGCGCGCTGTCTGCCAGCGAGTCAGTGGTTTTTGACATTAGCAACCCAGCAGGTGGAGCCTGCGCGGTTGCCGCTGGTCCGATGCGCTGTCAGCGCATTCAGGTGCGGCCCGGCGGGCAAATCAGCGTGTGTGATCCCAAAGCGGTTGCGGGTGACAACCGCTTCTGTCAGCTTTGATGCGACGCAATATGAAGCCCATGCCTGCAAATTCTTCGTCGCGTTTTCTTCAAATGGGTCAGCTTGACGCAAATCAACGCGGCTTCATGATCATTGAAGCGCTGATTGCCATCTTGATTTTCAGCCTGGGCATTTTGGGAATGATTGCGATGGGTGGGACAGCCATCAATGCGCAGTCAGACGCGCGCTATCGCACCGATGCCAGCCGGTTGGCCGAAAACATGGCCAATCGGATAGAAGTGAATGTTGCGCGCAGCAATGACCCTTCGCGGGCTGTCCGCGAGGCCGCAATGCGGACTTCGTTGGGAGATTTTGCGCACCAAGCGACTGGCGATGTTTGCGAGTTCACAGGCGCTGTGTCGACCAATCCGCTCGTCACGCAGTGGGTCGGCGAGGTGATGACGGTGGGAGCTACCGCGCCTGGCCTGCCTGGGGCGGTGACGGCTGGTCAACAAATCATCGTCTCGAACACCGCAGCCGGGTTCAATCGCGTAGAAATCACTGTGTGCTGGCGCGACCCCGGCACACCGGCCGGGACACCTATGCGTCGCCACACCGCCGTCACCTTTGTGAATGGAGTTTGATTCATGAAAGCGAAGACATCCCCAACATCGTGCGGGATTCAACGAACAGGATGGGTCAAGGGGCACCAACAAGGTTTCAGCTTGGTTGAAATTTTGGTTGGCATCGTCATTGGCATGGTCGGCCTTTTGGTGATCTTCAGAACCGTGGCCATTTGGGACAACCACACCCGCACCACCGTATCGGGTGGCGACGCGCAAGTTACGGGCACCTTGGCCATGTTCAATTTAGAGCGCGATATCAAGCAGGCAGGCATGGGCTTTGGTCGCGCCGCTTCTGGGGTGATGGGTTGCACCGTCACTGGCGTCGACACCCAAACCAGCCGCAATTTGAACTTCCGACTGCGCCCTGTAGAAATTACTGAGGGTGCTGGCGGAGGGCCAGACACCGTGACCGTGCTCGCTGGCAATTCTTCGTTCTTCGTAGAAAACGCCCGCATCATTGGTTCAACGTCCACAGTCAAACAATTCAGAGACACCACTGGCTTGCGTCAAGGCGACTTAGCGGTTTTGGCCCCGGCCTCTGGCACGGCCTGTGAGTTGATTCAAATCACCGACAACAGCGACACGGCCAAGGTCTCGGTAACGCACAGTGGGTCAGGCTCGTACGTGCCCGACGTGGCGTATCAGCCTGCCAACCCGGCCAGTGCGGTTTCACCTCGCTACAACCCTTCTGCCGGAACCACGCTCACCTATGCGCCTGGAGGAACCTTATTCAACCTGGGGTCGGCGCCGCAACGCAACGTGTGGACCATCACAAGTGGTCGCGTGCTCAGCAGGGCCGATGAGTTCCAGGGCGCCACCGCAGTTGAGGTGTCAGATGGTGTGATCAATATGAAGGCGCAATACGGAGTCGATGCCAACAACGACAACGTGATCTCGGACACAGAGTGGGTCAGCTCGCCAGCCCCCGTCGATTGGACCCGAGTGCGTGCAGTGCGCGTGGCACTGTTGGTTCGCAGCAGCCAGTTTGAAAAGCCAGTGGCAGCAGCATCTACTTCCGTGGCCATGCCGCCAACCCCCACCTCGAAAAACCCGACCTGGGCGGGCGGCGCGTTCGTGATGACCAATGTCGACGCGACGAGCAGTGCTGACACGCATTCCGACACCGACGTCGTCCCCGAGAACTGGCGCTTCTATCGCTACCGCGTGTACGAAAAAGTCATCCCGCTTCGAAACATGATTTGGGGAAACACGCCGTCATGATTGCCACCCCTTCAGCAGTGATGAATCGCGGTTGCAGGCGCAGCGACAAGCAGCGCGGCGTGGTGATGTTTGTGGCCCTGGCGGTGTTGATCCTCATGACCCTGGCCGGCCTGGCCATGCTCCGACAGATGGGTGGTTCGGTGTCCATTGCCGGTAACCTGGCATTCAAACAAAACGCCACGTCGGTAGCCGATGCCGGAACCGAAGCCGCCCGTGCCGTGGTGATGGCATCTGCGTTTGACCGCAGCAACACCAACGCGGATGTGGGCTATTACTCGTCTTGGCCCAAGGCTGACGTCGATCCTGCCAGCTACTTCATTGCACCCGCGTTGACGGCAGCGGCCCCCACGTTTGACGCCGGGAATGGCAACACAGTCAGCTACGTGATTCATCGGCTTTGTGAGTTTCCCAATCTCGACGCCAACGCGGCCACACAACGCTGTTCTCGCAGTGGTGACGAAACCACCACGAACAAAGGTGTTGGCGGCAGCGGTTCTAAAAATCAAACCTTCCTGCCTTATTTCCGAATCACAACGCGAGTGACCGGCCCCCGCAACACCGTGAGCTACGTCCAGGTTGTTTTTAACTGAGCGCCGAGGCGAAAGAACCCCATGAACCACTTACTCGACCTCTCATTGCGCTCTCGCATCTTGTTCGGTGCTTGTCTGAGCTTTGTGATCGGATCATTGGCACCGGCTGTGTTTGCTGCCCAAGCCGACATTTCCAACACGCCGATTACCAGCGCGAGGTCAGCGCTGGTCAAGCCCAACATCATGCTTTTGATGGACACGTCTGGCTCGATGGGTTGGACACACATGCCAGACGAGTTGGAAACTTCAATTGGCGTGAGCAGCGTGGGCTACAAAAGTGCCCAGTGCAACGCCCTCTACTACAACCCGAAAACCATCTACCGCATTCCCAAGAAGCCAGACGGCAGCCTCTTTGCTACGCCTTCTTTCACCAACGCGCCGTACGCTGGATACGTTGCTTACTTTGCCGCACCCGACACCACTGACCAGTCGACTGTGAACTTGTCTTCGCTGTTCCAGGCCTACGCTGGCAAAACGCTGCGCAACACGGGCGCAGCAAGTGACACAGCGCAAGCGGCTTACTACTACGTGCACAGCTCTGGATTGGTTTTGGGCTACACCCATCCGGCCTGTGCGGACGCCGACACGGGTGCAGACCGCGCTGCGACTGGCGGCGGTACCTGGCAGCGCCGATTGGTGACTTCAACTTCAGGCTTGGCGTCAGTCACCGGCGTTGACGAACGCGCCAATTTTGCAATTTGGTATTCCTTTTATCGAACCCGCATCAGTTTGACCAAAAGTGCTGCGAGTTTGGCCTTCACACCGCTGACCGATACCTACCGTGTCGGCTTCATTACTGTGCGCCCGAACAACTTGCCGACCTCTGGCACGTTTGATCAAGATAAGTACGTTGCTATCGACGACTTCAACTCGACCCAGCGCACCAGCTGGTTCAACAAGCTGTTCGCGCAGATTCCCGGCGGTTCTTCACCTGCACGTGAAGGCTTGGCACGCGTCGGTCGCCATTACGGTGGCAAGCAAGACGGCATCAACCTGGGCATGTCTGGAGATCCAGTCCAGTACTCCTGCCAGCAGAACTTCACCATCATGACCACCGATGGTTACTGGAATACCCAAGGTGAAACGCCAGGAGGTGGCCCAGTCCAACTGGACGGCACCACGATGGTGGGCAACCAGGACAACAACCTTGCGAATCCGCTCACGCCTCGTCCTATGTACGAAGGCGACCCCGATGGCACAGGCGTGGTGGAAGACAACCGCAACACTTATTCTTACGGCGCGTGCGGCAGCTTCTTCTACCTCAGCACGCAGCAGTTTTTGGCGAGCACGGTGCAAAACCGTCAATCAACCAGTCAGACCACGCGCACCACCACGCAAGTTTTCGTGAACACGGCGCAGCGTTTGCAAAGTACTTACCAAGCGCTGAGCAGCACGTCTCAAACCACATTGGCCACGACTCAGAATTTGAGCCAGACCAGACAAAATTTGCAGACTATCCGCCAGAACTTGCAGAGCACGTCGCAGAACATCGCCACGACCACCTCGCCTACGCAAACCGTGACCGCGCTGAAGATCGCAACGTCTCAGCGTTTAAGGAGCACCAGTCAATTCACCCTCAGCACCTCACAAATCACAAGGAGCACCACACAAACATTGCGGAGTACCACGCAAAACTTGTTGACGTCGACGCAAAATCTGCAGTCCACGACGCAGCAAACTCGCAGCACTTCGCAGACCTTGACCAGCACCTCACAGGCTTCTCGCAACACCACCCAAACCACCACCACATCGACGCAGATCAGGAAGTCGACCTCTCAGACCACGTCGTGTGATGCAAGCACTGAGCTGTGCAGCTTCACGCCCACCTGCACACCGAGTGCCTTCGTGACGTGCTCAACCGCGACCACCGGGCCGACTCTGGTTGCGTCTTGTACCGATGACCCTGCCAGCGCTGGCAACAGCTACAAATCGACCACCTGCGCCAGTTCGGTCATCGGGCCCAACGGCACGGCCAGTTGCAGCCCGCAAACCGCGAATTCTGGTAACAGTTTCACCACGGTCACTTGCGACACCGTCACCACACCATCAACACCCGTTGCATCGTGCACGCCTGCATCTGCCAATTCGGGCAATGGCTGGACGGCCACCAACTGCACCTACGTCAACTCGGGTCCTACGGCTTCAGCGAGTTGCTCCAACATCGCCGCCAATTCAGGCAACAACTTCACCCAAACAAGCTGCAGTCCAAACAACACCGGCCCAACTCCCGTTGCTTCATGCAGCACCCAGTCGCCCTCGTCTGGTAACTCGTGGACCACCGCAACTTGTTCCAACAACAACACCACCAACGTGCCGGTGGCGTCGTGTTCACCGAGCAGTGGCAATTCGGGCAATGGCTTTACCACCACCATCTGCAGTAACAACAACAACACGCCGAATACGCCCGTGGCGACCTGTTCGCCGGCCAGCCCCACGGCGGGTAACTCTTACTTCACCGTCACTTGCAACACCAACAACGGCAGTCCCGCTGGCGTGAGCAGCTGCACCCCGGCTTCGGCGAATTCAGGCAACAATTTCACCGCCACGGTTTGCACCCCCAACAACACGGGCCCCACGGGTGTGGACACTTGCAGTGGGTCTGCGGCCGGTGCCAGCAATTCCTGGACGACGACCACTTGCGGCAACAACAACACCGGTCCGACCGGCGTGGCTTCGTGCAGTTCATCATCGCGCAGCAGTGGCAACGCGTGGGTCACAAGCACCTGCGCCAACCCAACCACCACCGATGTGGCGGTGGCGAGTTGCACCAACGCGTCTGCGAACAGCGGCAACTCGTTCACAACGACCTCCTGCCGCACCGCCACCACCGGCCCCACGGCCAGTGGCAGCTGCACGGCGAGCGGTGCGTCTGCGGGAAATAGCTTTACGACTACAACATGCCCGGACGTTGTCACTGGGCCCACAGCGGTGGGTTCATGCACTCCCGTGGCCGCGACGGCTGGCAACGGCTGGCAAAAAACCACGTGCGGGAGCAGCTCGACACCAACTCCGGTGGCCAGCTGCACGCCCTCGGGCAGTGTGACTTGCAGTACGAACACCACCACCAACGTGGCCGTTCAGAGCTGCACCCCGTCAGCTGCCAACGCGGGCAATGGCTACACCACCACCACGTGCAGCACGAACGACGCAGCGAATGTGCCGGTTGCAAGCTGTTCGGCGTCAAGCGCCACATCGGGCAACGGTTGGGTCACCACCACCTGCCCAACGCCGTTTACAGGCAGTGTCACACCGGTACAAACCTGCACGCCGGTTGCGCCCACGTCGGGCAATAACTACGTGGCCACCCTGTGCACGGTGAACAACCCGGCCCCCAGCTTTGTGGCCAGTTGCAGTCCTGTGCCGGCAAGCAGTGGCAATGCTTGGACTACCACCACCTGCGGCTCGGTGGTCACGTCCAACGTGGGCGTAGCTTCGTGCACCCCTTCAAGCCCAACATCGAGCAACAGCTTTAAAACCACCACCTGCCCCGCACCGGCAGTCACCACCAACGTGCCCGTTGCATCGTGCACGGCGGCATCTGCTGCGGCAGGCAATCAATGGACAGCCACCACGTGCAGTAACAACAACACCAGTGCGGCTGCGGCCAGCTGCTCCGCTGCGCCTGCCACTTCTGCGAACCAGTGGACCGCGATCACCTGCCCCGCGCCCACCGTGAACGGCCCAACCGGAGTGGCCTCCTGCACGCCGATGGCTGCGGATGCGAGCAATTCTTGGGTGGCCACCAGCTGCGCCAACCCAACCACCTCGAACGTGGCGGTGCAAACCTGCACAGCCGCCGCAGCCGGTGCCGGGAATGGGTACACGTCCACAACCTGTAACACCGTGGCGGCAACCGATGTGCCTGCGGCAAGCTGCAGTGCCGGACCTGCAAACGCAGGCAACGCTTGGACGGCCACGAGTTGCAGAACAGCCACCACAGGCCCCACGTTGAACACCGCTTGCGCGGCCGATCCGGCCAGTGCGTCGAACAACTACACCGCCACAATTTGCACGGCGGTCTCCGGGAAAAAGGTGAGCTACATCACCCAGCGCACTGTGACCACCACGGTGCGAACCAACGGCGTTTTGGGCGCGCCATCAGTGAACGGGCCAAACACCACCGGCAGTGGTGACGTTGACGGCTCGTGCTTCATACCGGGCACCGAGCCGCCGTTGACAAGCTACGCCGCAGCGCCTTCAACCAACGCAGGTCCATCAGGCAGTGGCAAGCCCGGCCCGAACCCACCTTCCGGCTGCACGAGCTGGCCTTGTGCCACCTCCGTCATCGCCACGGGGTCAGCGAATGGCAGCATCAATGCGTTGGCTGACGTGGCCCAGTATTACTACGCCACAGATTTGCGACCCAGCATGCCCAATACGCCGGAGGAAGGGGTTCCTTCCGTGGGGACAGGGCCTGAAGCTGACACAGCCAAGTGGCAGCACATGACCACCTTCACTGTGGCTCTGGGCGTTTCGGGCACTTTGAATTATTTGTCTGACTACAAGAGTTCGGCCACGCTGACCGGTGACTTCGCCGACCTGCGAACGGGTGCCAGAAGTTGGCCGCTTTGGCCTGATCCTGCCGTGAATGCAGGGCCCGGTAACTACGGCGCTTGGGAAAATCCACGCTCGATAGATGACTTCTGGCACACCGCTGTGAATGGTCGCGGGCAGTACTTCAGCGCAAGCGATTCCGACAGCTTGGTGTCCGGATTGGCCGATGCTTTGGCCGATATCGACAAGCAGTCTTCCGCTGGCGCCGCAGCCGGGGTTTCCAATTCCCAACCGGTGACGAATGACAATTTGGTGTTCTTTTCGAGCTACGTCACCGGTGACTGGACAGGTGATGTGAGCGCGAGTGAAATCGTACTGGCCACTGGAGACGTGTCAGCCACCAACGCATGGTCGGCCAAAGACAGATTGATCACCAAACTGGGCGCAGCTTGCGACAACCGCAACATCTATGTGATCCGACCGGGTGTTACCACCAGCTTGGTGGATTTCAGCGCGAATACCTTCGCCTGTAACGGCAGCGGTGCCCCTTCAGGAACCGCGCGCAACGCTCTGAACGCAGCTGAATTGCTCAATTTCGACTCGTCCGAAGTGGCCCTCTTCAGCCAATTCCCATCAATGACGGCAGGCAGCGGTGGACAACAAGAAAAAGCGGCTGGCGCCAACTTGGTCAATTTTTTGCGTGGGCAGAATGGCCTGGAGGACTTCAAAGCCGGTGACTTGAATAAGCTCTATCGCAAGCGGGTGGCTGCGTTGGGCGACATCATTGGCGCGCAGCCTGTGTTTGTCAAAGAACCACGGGCCACCTATTTGGATGCCGGCTACGCTGCGTTCAAATCAGCGCAATCCGGCCGAACCGGGATGGTGTACGTGGCCGCCAACGACGGCATGCTGCACGCCTTCTATGCAGAACGTTCTGTTGCAGACCCGCTGCTGGGCGGTCAAGAAGCGTGGGCTGTCATCCCGTCGGAAGTGCTGCCCAAACTTTATAAGTTGGCAGACAAAAACTACGCTAAGAACCACCAGTTTTATGTGGACGGATCTCCGGTGGTGGAAGACGTTTTCGATTCGGCAACGTCGCAGTGGAGCACCATGCTGGTCGGCGGCCTGAATGCCGGCGGCAAGAGCTACTACGCACTTGACATCACCGACCCGGTCAACCCTGTCGCTAAGTGGGAATTCAAGTTCAGCAACACGTGTTTTGACTCTGCCAACGCCAGCACGGCGGGTGCGGACTGCCACTTGGGCTTGACCTTTGGAAAACCCATCATCACGAAGCTCGCCACAGGGCGGTGGGTGGTCATGGTCAGTTCCGGCTACAACAACGTGCGCGGTGCGGGATCGGCCGGGGACGGCGGCGGCTACCTTTACGTTTTGGACGCGAAGACGGGTTCGATTTTGTACAAGTTGGAAACGGGGGCAGGCAGCCCGTCCACTCCGTCAAATCTGGGGCAGTTGAATGCCTTCATTGACGACTCATCGGTGAGCAACATGGCGGTACGGGCTTATGGCGGTGACATGTTGGGCAACGTTTGGCGCTTTGATGTGAACGATTCCGAACTTCCGGCCGGCCGAGAAGCCACGTTGCTGGGCCAGGCGAAGGACAGCAGCGGTTCGCCCCAGCCGATCACCACACGCCCTGAGTTGGCCGAGATCGATGGCAAGCCGATGGTGTTTGTCGGAACTGGGCGCTTATTGGGTGCGCTTGACGTGACTGATGTTCAAACGCAGTCGATCTACGGAATTGTTGACAAACTCACCGGCAGCCCGGTGTATGCCAACTTGCGCAACGCGCTCAAACCCATGGTTTTGAGCGCAGCAGCACGCACCGCTGCGTCTGCGCGCACAGTCCAATGCGACGCGACTCAGGCCGCGCGCTGTGCGTCGAAAGATGGTTGGGTTCTCGATCTGCCCGATGCTGGCGAACGCAACAACATTGACATGATTCTTATCCGCAACACCCTTGTGGCCGGAACCAACGTGCCGAACACCAGCGCTTGCGGCAAGGGCGGTGATTACTGGTTGAACTACATTGACTTTGCAAGCGGTGAATCCAACGGCGCGTTTGACGGGGCAGCGGTCTCGTCCACATCAGCGGTTTCTAAGTTTGGTCGCAATTCGCTGATCACTGGATTGAGCATCCTGGACTTGTCAAAAACTCCTGGCGGTGGCGGTTCCACTCCCTACAGGGTGTTGACGCGCGACACCAGCGACGGAGCCACCGGGGCCAGCGGCATTGGTGGGTCATCACCTCTTTTTGTCAAAACACCGCCTCCAAAAGGTCGACGCATCAGCTGGCGCGAGATTCCGCAGAAGTGATGTGGGCTGTTGAATCGACATGACCGTGGCGGCGATTGCGGCCAGCGCCCGGGCGACACAAGCCAAGCTGCTCACGCTTGCATCGCCTCGCTTCGCGCTGAGCCTGCTGACAGTGATCGTCTTGCACAGCGCGGTCCTCATGCCATGGGTTTCGTCAATGAGGTCTCATCAGGTGTTGCCCGCGCAGCCCAGCATGAGCGTTCGTTTGCTCGCGGCATCGGACAACGGCGCTGCGACTTCGGTGCCGCTGGGCGGCACGCTGCCTGCTGCCGCACTGGCTTCGTCGATTGACGTGTCGCCGGTCGCCGTGACCGCGCCAAATCAGCGCGAAATTGCGCAGCCGCAATCCGCCGAATTGACGGTGTACCCAGCCGCATCCACCCTGGCGGGCGCTGCGGTTCGCGCCGCAGCGCCCGCAGACGCCTTCGCGGCAAATCGTCCGGTTTCTGCCGCGTCCACTGAGCTGACCGCGACGAAAGCAGACGCAAAAAAACCGTTGAGTGAGCCCGTTGGTTTGCCACAAGCCCCCAGCTACTTCAGCGCAGGCACCCTTGACCCCGGCCCCAAGCCGCTGAATGACATCAACCCCGACTACCCCGCTCGTGCCGGTCAGCAACAAGGCCTCGTGGTGCTGCGCTTGCTCATCAACGAGAAAGGCGTGGTGGACAACGTGGCGGTGGTGCGGTCCGCGCCAGCCGGTTACTTTGAAGAATCGGCGCTGCTGGCTTTTGGAACGGCGCTGTTTTCACCGGGCAAGTTGCTTGGGTTGGCGGTGAAAAGCCAAATCACTGTCGAGGTGGAATTCATGCCCATCAACCGTGGGGCGACGGTGTCGGGGCGCACTTACTGACCTGGGGAGAGCCTGGCTGAAGCAGCGCAAGCTGTTCCGCAGCAAGCCCCACCCCGTTCGCACTGAGGTATCGAAGTGCCAGCGCCGCTCACGTTGATGGCGCGTCACTTAGAGTTCGTGGTCATCACCACCCGAGCGCTTGGCGCCGACTTTCCTCATGGCCCGCTTGAACCGTCTTGTTGTTGCTGGTCAGGCTCACCATGTGATTCACCGCGTGGTGTCTGGCGGCGTGGCGTTTGTTGACGCGACCGACCGGCAACTTTTCCTGCAGATCCTCAAGCGTTGCAGTGTTGAGCATGGCGTGGCGGTGCACGCCTACGTGCTGCTCGACCATGAGTTTCAACTGCTGGCCACGCCCGACGAAGCCGATCAGCTCAGCCGCATGATGCAAGCCGTGGCGCGTTTTTATGTGCCTGCTTTCAACCGCCGCCATTCTCGGGCAGGAGCCTTGTGGCAAGGGCGTTTTCGGGCCGCGCCAGTGGCGGGCGCGCAGGCTTTGTTGGATTGCATGCGCTATCTGGAACAGGCACCGCAGCGCGCTGGTTGGGCCGGCTCGCCGATGGAGTTCGACGGCTCCAGCGCGGCGCACCACACGGGTCGGGCCGCCGGTGCGTGGTTGGCGGCGGTGCCCACCGCGTCTGCCTACTGGGCATTGGGCAACACGCCGTTTGCACGTGATGCCGCGTATCAAGCCTTGCTGGAACGCCTTGTTTCGGCGGCTTTGGCGGCTTCGCTAGAGGCTTGTACACCTTTGGGTTGGGCGCTGACATCAGACGGTGCATCAACGGAACTGACGCGCTTGGCCCCGCGCAGGGTGACCGCCAAACCCAAGGGGCGACCGGTCAAAATGATATGACCCTACTTAATTATTTCGAGGTAGCTGACTGAATTAAATAGCGTCTGACCCCATTTATTTCGACTTGAGCCCTTTGTTGCGGTGCAGTATTCTCGGTAAAACCCTGCGTTCCGGAGTTGCTCATGAGCCTTTTTCCTGCCCTTACCCCAACCGCCCCCGACTCCTTCACCGCCAACGCAGAAGAATTGCGCTTGGCCGAACAAGACGGCCTGTATCGCGCAGCCAACGAAAAAGACGGTTGCGGCGTGGGTTTTGTGGCGCACATCAAGGGCCACAAGTCGCACGGCATAGTTCAGCAGGGTTTGAAAATTCTCGAAAACCTAGACCACCGCGGCGCAGTGGGTGCCGACAAACTGATGGGCGATGGCGCTGGCATCCTCATCCAGATTCCCGACGAGTTTTACCGCGCTGAGATGGCGCGAGCGGGCACTGCCCCTGACGGCTCAGTCGGTGTGGACTTGCCGCAACCGGGTGAATACGGCGTCGGCCTGATCTTTTTGCCGAAAGAACATGCCTCTCGCCAAGCCTGCGAACAAGAGCTGGAACGCGCTGTGGTGGCCGAAGGCCAAGTGGTTTTGGGTTGGCGCGACGTGCCGGTCGATGCCGACTTGCCGATGTCGCCCACGGTGCGCGACAAAGAACCCAACATTCGGCAGATTTTCATTGGCCGTGGTCCCGATGTGATCGTGCCTGACGCGTTGGAACGCAAGCTCTACGTCATCCGCAAAACCGCCTCCAGCGCCATCCAAGCCCTCAAGCTCACGCACAGCCGCGAGTACTACGTGCCCAGCATGAGCTGCCGCACCGTCATTTACAAAGGCTTGTTGCTGGCAGGGCAGGTGGGGGCGTAC
>JANYJJ010000154.1 GCA_025358485.1 Burkholderiales bacterium
CCGGAGCGTAGCCCGCTTCGGTCAGGGTTTCGAAGCCGGCCTTGATCAGCTCGACCGCGCCACCGCACAGGACAGCCTGCTCACCGAACAGGTCGGTCTCGGTTTCTTCGCGGAAATTGGTCTCTATCACGCCGGCCTTGCCGCCGCCGTTGGCTGCCGCATAGCTCAGTGCCAGGTCGCGTGCTTTGCCGGTTTTGTCAGCGTGCACTGCGATCAAATGCGGTACGCCGCCACCTTGGGTGTAGGTCGAACGCACAGTGTGGCCGGGTGCCTTGGGGGCAACCATCCACACGTCCAAATCGGCACGCGGCACGACTTGGCCGTAGTGCACGTTGAAGCCGTGGGCAAACGCGAGTGACGCGCCTTGCTTGATGTGCGGAGCAACGTCGTTGGTGTAGACGGTGGCGATTTGCTCGTCGGGCAGCAACATCATGACGATGTCAGCTGCTTTCACTGCGTCGGCGATTTCGGCAACCTTCAATCCGGCCTTCTCGACCTTGGACCAAGAGGCTCCGCCCTTGCGCAGGGCGACGGTGACTTTGACGCCACTGTCGTTCAGGTTTTGCGCGTGTGCGTGGCCCTGCGAGCCGTAGCCGATGATGCAAACGTTTTTGCCTTTGACCAAGCTCAGGTCAGCGTCTTTGTCGTAATAAACCTTCATGCAGTTCTCCTTAAAAAAACAGTTCAAAAACGGGGGATGAAATCGCAAAAGCAGCTTGGGAAAACGAAGCGGGATCAAACGCGCAAGATGCGCTCGCCGCGACCGATCCCGCTGGTGCCGGTGCGCACGGTTTCTAAAATGGCGGTGCGGTCAAGCGCTTCGATGAAGGCGTCTAACTTGGATGCGTCGCCTGTCAGCTCGATGGTGAAACTCTTCTCCGTCACGTCGATGATGCGGCCGCGAAAAATGTCGGCCATGCGCATCATTTCTTCGCGCTCTTTGCCTACCGCGCGCACCTTGATAAGCATGAGCTCGCGTTCGGTGAAAGCTGCCTCGGTGAGATCAACCACCTTCACCACTTCAATCAAGCGGTTCAGGTGTTTGGTGATTTGCTCGATCACGTCGTCAGAACCGCGTGTGACGATGGTCATGCGCGACAACGATCCGTCTTCGGTCGGCGCCACGGTCAGGCTTTCGATGTTGTAGCCGCGAGCCGAGAAAAGTCCGACCACGCGCGACAAGGCTCCGGGCTCGTTTTCGAGCAGCAAGGCAATGATGTGTTTCATGTTGGTGTGTGAGCGCACCGTTCGATGGGGCGGCGGTAACCGTCCCTCTGGGGCAACGCAATCAAGTAAATTGAATCAACGTTCTGAAGCGCAATGCTGTTCCCTGAGCGTCTCAACCGCCGCGATAACCGCAGCCAAAACGCGCAGGTTCAAGGCATCACAAGTCTTCAGACCCCAGCAGCATTTCTGAAATGCCTTTGCCCGCCTTGACCATGGGCCAGACGTTCTCGGTGGCATCGGTGCAAATGTCCAAGAACACAGTGCGATCTTTCAGACGGATGGCCTCAATCAATGCGCCTTCGACATCACCCGGTCGCTCGATTTTCAAGCCCACGTGGCCATAAGCCTCGGCGAGTTTGACGAAGTCAGGCAGCGCGTCCATGTAGCTGTGGGCATAACGTCCACCGTAGTCAATTTGCTGCCACTGCCGCACCATGCCGAGGTAGCGGTTGTTCAGCGAAATGATCTTGACCGGCGTTTTGTATTGCATGCAGGTCGACAGCTCTTGGATGTTCATTTGCACTGAGCCGTCTCCGGTGATGCAAAACACATCGGCTTGGGGCTTGGCCAATTTGATGCCCATGGCGTACGGCAAGCCAACGCCCATGGTGCCCAAGCCACCTGAATTGATCCAGCGGCGCGGCTCGTCAAAACGGTAGTACTGGGCGGCCCACATTTGATGCTGGCCGACATCGGAAGTGATGTAAGCGTCGCTGTCTTTGGTCAGCTCCCACAGCTTTTGCACCACGTACTGCGGCTTGATGAGGTCGCCGCTGTTGTCGAAGCCCAGCGAATCGCGTTGGCGCCATTCGCCGATCTGGTTCCACCAGCTTGCCAGCGCGCTAGCGTCGGGGCGGGTTTGCGCTTCGCGGATTTGCGCAATCAACTCTTGCAGCACGTCTTTGACATCGCCGACGATGGGGATGTCAACCTTGACGCGCTTGGAGATCGACGACGGGTCGATGTCAATGTGAACGATCTTGCGTTCGACTGACGCGAAGTGCTTGGGGTTGCCGATCACTCGGTCGCAAAAACGCGCGCCCACCGCCAACAGCACATCGCAGTTTTGCATGGTCATGTTGGCTTCATAAGTGCCGTGCATCCCCAACATGCCCAAGAATTTGGGGTCACTCGCGGGGAAGGCTCCCAAGCCCATCAAGGTGTTGGTACACGGGTAGCCCAACAAATTGACCAGTTCACGCAGCTCGGCCGAAGCGTTGCCCAAAATTACGCCGCCGCCGGTGTAGATGTAAGGCCGCTTGGCCGACATCAACAACGCCACGGCCTTGCGAATTTGCCCGCCGTGACCTTTGCGCACCGGGTTGTATGAGCGCATTTCCACAGCCGCCGGATAGCTGAAAGCGGTGGTGGCGAGCGACACGTCTTTAGGAATGTCCACCACCACGGGGCCGGGGCGACCCGTGCGCGCAATGTGAAACGCCTTTTTCATCGTCATGGCCAAGTCGCGCACGTCTTTGACCAAAAAGTTGTGCTTGACCACCGGACGCGTGATGCCGACGGTGTCGCATTCTTGAAACGCGTCCAGCCCGATCGCCGCCGTCGGGACTTGGCCGGTGATGATGACCATGGGGATCGAGTCCATGTAGGCGGTGGCGATACCGGTGACTGCGTTCGTGGCACCAGGGCCCGAAGTGACGAGGGCAACGCCTACCTCGCCGGTGGCACGAGCATAGCCGTCGGCCGCATGAACGGCCGCTTGCTCGTGACGCACCAACACATGTTCGATGCTGTTTTGCTTGTACAGCGCGTCGTAGATGTACAAGACGGCCCCGCCGGGGTAGCCCCACAAAAATTCAACGCCCTCGGCTTGAAGGCAGCGAACCAAGATTTCGGAGCCGTTCAGCTCGGGGTCGGGTGCGGAGGGTGTGGCGGGTATGGGCGCCGTCGATGACGCAGATGACGCCGACGAGACGCGCTTGGCGTCTGGGGTGGACATGTCCATTTTCTAACCTTTGTGAATTTCTCTGACGAAAAACCATTGGTGCACCTCTCCGCGCCTTTTTGGGGTGGGTGTGGTGCCTGAAGGCTCGGGTGCCAAACTGCCGGGATGGGGCTGTTCAGTTACGAACCGTCTGTCGTGCAACCCTCGATTATTGCACCGCCGCATGACAGCGCGTTTGAGCTGATATTTTTCGAACAGCAGGGTGTGATAATTCTGTGAAGCAACATGGGCTGCGGCCCGAGGCGTGTATTCCTTGGCATCCGAAAAAGAACTGACCGATTTTTTGAAAAGCGTTGAAAAACGCGCATTCAAACGCACCAGCTTTGCGGTTCGTGACGACGATTCGGCCTTGGACATCGTGCAGGACGCCATGATTCGCTTGGCGGAAAAATACGCCGACCGGCCCGCCTCAGAGCTCCCTTTGCTTTTTCAGCGCATATTGTCGAATGCGACGATGGATCACTTCCGCCGCAAAAAGGTGCGCGCCGGGGTTTTGAAGAACTTTTCGGACTTCGAGCCCGCGGGCGAAGACGGTGATTTCGATATTCTTGAAACTTTAGAAGCCCAGGATGGATCAACCGGCACGGAAAGCGCAGCCGATTCAGTTTCGCGGGCGCAAATCCTGCTAGCCATTGATACCGAAGTCGAACAACTGCCGGCACGTCAACGAGAAGCCTTCTTATTGCGTTACTGGGAGGAGTTTGATGTTTCCGAGACAGCGTCCGTAATGGGTTGCTCGGAAGGCAGCGTCAAGACGCACTGTTCGCGTGCCGTACATGCGTTGTCCAAGGCGCTGAAGTCCAAGGGAATTACGCTATGAACACTGAAAACACTTCGCTCCACACCGTCACGGCCGACGCCGCACAAGCGCGCATCGCGCTTAAATTGACGGCTTTGATGACAGAACAAGCCGAAAATCTGTCGCATGACCTGCGCGAGCGTCTGCGGTTTGCCCGAGAAAAGGCAGTTCAGAGCGCGCGCACCGTGGCCAGCGCTGCTCAGCAAACGGTCGTCATCACTAAACCTGTCAAACCAGCCAAATCTGTCAATTCCAACGGTGGCAGCGGGACGCTCAGCTTGCACACGGGCCCGTCCGGTGGCGATTGGTGGACACGTTTGGGTTCATTTTTGCCATTGGCTGCCCTGGTGCTGGGTTTGCTTTTCATCCAGCACTTTCACCAGCGCTCTCAAATCGGTGCCGCCGCTGAAGTTGACGCAGCCCTATTGGGTGACGATGTGCCTTTTGCCGCTTACAACGACCCAGGATTCGTTGAATTTCTGAAAACCGACGGGCGCTGAGTCGTGCCGCAGCCGCATCACAAATTCTGCTTGAGCTTCATCAACCAGGTTTCCCTGCTGTGCGTGTTGTGTGCGGCCTTGGCGTCCCCGTCAGTCAAAAGCCAAACCGGCATCACACCGGCAATAAAACCCTCAGCAGCCAGCCGGCCTGCACATGCACCCGCGCCTGAGCAAGGCCCCAAGTTCTCGTCGCTGAGCGCTGACGAACAAGCTGCCCTCAAGCCCCTCGAAAAAGACTGGGCTGGGATCTCTGCAGAGCGCAAGCAAAAGTGGCGCATCTTGGTCGCACGTTTTCCGAAAATGCCCGCCGGCGAGCGTTCGCGCATTCAAGCGCGCATGGCCGAATGGGCGCAAATGTCGCCTGAGCAACGAGGCAAAGTTCGACTCCAATTTCAGGAAGCCAGCAAGTCATCACCGCAAAACCGTCAGGCCCAGTGGGAGGCTTACCAGGCGCTTCCTGCAGATCAAAAGCGGGATTTGGCGACCAAGGCCGCATCGACGCCTCCGAGCAGCGCGATTGCCGCACCGCAGGTTAAATCGAACATCGTGGCAAACCCTGCGCTGGCCGCACCGCAAAAGTTTGTTGCGCCTGCGGTGGTGCAAGCTCAGCCCGGCGCCACGACCAACTTGATCTCCAAGCGAGTGACGCCACCAGCGCATCAGCAAACTGGCCAGCCCAAAATCGCAGGATCGCCAGAGTTTGTCGACGCAGCAACGCTGCTGCCGCAAAAGGGCCCTCAAGGGGCGGTCACCCGATCAGCCGCCGCGTCGGCACCTGCGCTGCGCCCTTGACCTGAATGGCAAGCTCGCAGAACGTCGGCACAGCACTGCCGCAGCCACAAGTGCGTGAGGTTCCCGGCATCTTCAGACGCATGGCCTGCTTCACCTACGAAGGTGTGCTGCTGTTTGGCCTGCTGATGATTGCCGGCTACTTGTTTTCCAGCCTCACGCAACAGCGCCATGCCCTGCAAGGCCGCCACGGACTGCAAGCGTTTTTGTTCATCGTGCTGGGCATTTACTTTGTTTGGTTTTGGTCGCGCGGCGGCCAAACCGTGGCGATGAAGGCTTGGCATGTTCGCTTGGTGAATCGCGACGGCACGGCGGTCAGCCAAGCCCGCGCACTGTGCCGCTATCTGCTGAGTTGGTTGTGGTTCATGCCTGCATTGCTGGCGGTTTGGTTGGCCGACCTGCGCGCGCCGGGCACGACCTTCGCGCTGCTGGGTGCGGGCGTGGTGGCCTATGCGCTGTTGGCCCGGCTTCATCCGTCTAGGCAGTTCTGGCACGACGTGGTGTGCGCAACTCAGCTGATCTCATCCAAGTAAGCCGACGCGCGACGCGTCGGTCTCACCAACCGCTAAGTCATGACCAATGAGCACAAAGGCCGAACTGGCTTAGACCGCATCCTGCGCGCGACCGGCCATTCCTTGAACGGCCTCAAACTGGCTTATGCGGGCGAGAGTGCGTTTCGCCAAGAAACTTGGCTGGCGCTGCTGATGTTGCCGGCCTCGTTTTGGTTGGGCCGAAGCTGGCTGGAGGTCGCTGCCTTGGCCGGCACAGTGTGGCTGGTGCTCATCGTCGAGCTGCTGAATTCCAGCATCGAGGCGGCCGTGGATCGCGTGTCATTCGAGCTTCACGACCTGTCCAAACGCGCCAAGGACATCGCCAGCGCGGCGGTGTTCATGTCGCTGCTTTTGTGCGCAGGAGTTTGGATTGCGACGCTGATTTCGCGCTTTGCTTAAACCGCATCCTCATTGACCTCGCCGGTGCGGATGCGCACCACTTGCTCGATGTTGGTGACAAAGATCTTGCCATCGCCGATCTTGCCGGTTTTGGCGGCCTTCACGATGGCTTCGATGCAGCGCTCCAGGTCAACCGTTTTCACCACCACTTCAACCTTCACCTTGGGCAGAAAGTCGACCACATACTCGGCACCACGGTACAGCTCCGTGTGCCCTTTTTGACGCCCGAAACCTTTGACTTCAGTCACGGTCAAGCCAGTGACGCCAACTTCGGCCAATGCCTCCCTCACCTCTTCCAGCTTGAACGGCTTGACGATGGCGGTGATCTGCTTCATGCGGTTTCCTGGAGGGTAAGTTAGCGACCAGTTTACGCGCGGAACTTCGACGTGATGGGATAGCGCCAATCGCGCCCAAAGCCGCGGTGCGTGATGCGTATGCCGATGGGCGCTTGGCGGCGTTTGTATTCGTTGGTTTTAATCAACCAGGTCACGCGTTCCACATCGGCGCGCTGGAAACCGGCAGCGACGATGTCTTCCATGGATTGGTCTTCTTCCATGTAGCGTTGAAGAATCGCGTCGAGCACCTCGTACTCGGGCAGGCTGTCTTGGTCAGTCTGCTCGGGGCGCAACTCGGCAGACGGCGGCCGCGTGATGATGCGCACCGGAATGATCTCGCCCAGGCCGCCGTTGGGTTGCGCGTTTTTCCAAGTGGCCAAGCGGTAGACCAGCGTTTTTGCCACGTCTTTGATCACCGCAAAACCTCCCGCCATGTCGCCGTACAAAGTGCAGTAGCCGGTGGCCATCTCGCTCTTGTTGCCGGTGGTCAAGACAATGGAGCCGAACTTGTTGGACAGCGCCATCAACATCGTGCCGCGCACGCGCGCTTGGATGTTTTCTTCGGTGGTGTCTTCCTCCCGGCCATTGAACTCAGCGGCCAAGCTCTGCTTGAACGCATCGAACATCGGCGCGATGGAAATCTCGTCGTAGCGCACCGACAAACGTTGGGCCATGTCGCGCGCATCGATCATGGAAATGTCGGCCGTGTAGGGCGACGGCATCATCACGGTGCGCACGCGGTCGGCACCCAAGGCATCGACTGCAATCGCCAACACCAAGGCCGAATCGATGCCGCCACTCAAACCGATGAGCGCATGTTGGAAACCGTTCTTGCCCATGTAGTCGCGCACGCCGGTGACGAGCGCAGCCCAGGCTTGCGACTCCATGGTCGGCACAGTGACCACGTCGCCGCGTGACAACTTTGCATCAGGCACGCTGACGTCAACAAAGCTCAGCGACTCTTCGAACATGGCCGCGCGTGCCACAACGCGGCCGCTGGCGTCCATCGCAAAAGAGCCGCCATCAAACACCACCTCGTCTTGTCCGCCCGTCATGTGAACGTAGAGCAAAGGCAGGCCTACGTCTTGGGCGCAGGTGCGCATGCGCCGCTCACGTTCTTCGATTTTCCCCAGGTGGAATGGCGATGCGTTCAACACGCACAACACCTGCGCGCCGGCGGCTTTCGCGGTGCGTGCTGGCTCGGCAAACCAAGCGTCTTCGCAAATGTTCAGGCCAAACTTCACGCCACCCACATCGAACACCACCGCGCCCTGCCCTGGCGCAGGTTCAACATCACGGCCCGACGCAAAGTAGCGCCGTTCATCAAACACTTGGTAGTTGGGCAACTCGCGTTTGCAGTAAGTTGCAAGCAGCCGTCCCCCTTGCAGCACCGAGGCTGCGTTGTAGCGCTGCTGCACCGCATGCGACTTCGACCTAACATCTGAGCTGCCCTGGAACTGATGCGGATGCCCCACCACCACCACCAAATTTTGCAGATCGGCCAAGGCTTGCGCGCAGTCGAGCAAAGCCTGGGCACAGGCTTGCATGAAGGCAGGTCGCAGCAACAAATCTTCTGGCGGGTAGCCGCACAAACTCAGCTCGGGCGTGAGCACCAGACGGGCCCCCGACTCATGTGCGCGGCGCGAATATTCAACAATCTTGTGCACATTGCCAGCCAAATCTCCGACCGTCGGATTGATCTGCGCAAACGCAACTTTCACTGATGAATCAGACAAAAAATCGGACAACGAAGTTGATGCCATATGCGTGAGGAAAAACCAAAAAACGAACTGCCGATTGCATCGGTTGACGATGCAAAAGATTATGTCATTCGGGTGCTCGACCACCCCGCTGGCGTGGAGGCTGCGCAGTGGAATGCACTGCTCGACGCGCAACCCAGCGCGATGCCTTTCATGCGCCACGAGTACCTGCTGGCCATGCATGAATCGGGCAGCGCCACCACGCCCACGGGTTGGACACCGCAGTTCCTCACGGTCGAACAAGATGGCCAATTGATCGCCGCCTGCGCGCTGTATCTGAAAGACCATTCCTACGGGGAATACGTTTTCGATTGGGCTTGGGCCGACGCCTACCAGCGCCACGGCCTGCGTTACTACCCCAAGCTGCTGGGCGCAGTGCCCTTCACGCCGGTGCCGGGGCCGCGCCTGTTGGCGCGTGATGCGCAAGGTCGCGCCGTGCTGTTGCGCGCCATTGAGCAAATCGCTACACAGGCCAAATTGTCGTCAGCGCATTTGCTGTTCATGGACGAAGCCGACCGTGCTGCGGCAGAGGCGGCTGGGTGGATGCTGCGCAGCACGGTGCAATTTCACTGGCAGCAACGCGAGCCGGAGCCGTATGCCGACTTCGCCGATTTTCTGGCCAGCATGCAACGCGAAAAGCGCAAGAAAATTCAGCAAGAGCGCCGCAAAGTGGTCGATGCGGGCGTGACGTTCAACTGGCTGGAAGGACGCGCCATCAGCGAAGACGACTGGGATTACTTCTACCGCTGCTACAGCATCACTTACCGTGAACACCGCTCCACGCCTTACCTGTCGCGCGACTTTTTTGCGCGCATGGCCAGCACCATGCCCGAGAACTGGATGATGGTGTTGGCGCGCAGAAACGGCGAACGCGTGGCCGCGTCGCTCATCGGCATCGACCGCGCGGTTGGCAATGGCAACGGCAATGGCAGCGCATTTGGCCGCTACTGGGGTGCCACCGAACACATTCCTTGCTTGCACTTTGCGGCCTGCTACTACGAGCCACTGGCTTGGTGCATTGCCAACAACATGCGCCGCTTCGAAGGCGGTGCCCAAGGTGAGCACAAGATGGCGCGCGGGTTGTTGCCGGTGCAAACCTGGTCAGCGCATTGGCTGGCGCATCCTCAATTTGCGCAAGCCGTGGCTGAGTTTTTGCAGCGTGAAGGCTCAGGAATCGAAAGCTACATGGACGAGCTGAATGAGCGGCGTCCCTTCAAGGCAGCTTGAATTCACCTGCAAACGCAGCCGCAAAAGAATCGGGCTTCACGTACTTTTTCAGCGCCGCGTTGACCTGCGCCAAGGTGAGTGCGGCCAGCGCTGCATCCACCTGCGCTGCCTTGGCAAAGCTGCGATCCAAGTACAGGTTGTTGGCCATCGCACGTGCCAACGTGGCGTCTTGAGCACGTGACAAACGGCGGAAGTTCAACAGCCCGCGCTGACCTTCGCTGAGCTCTTGCGCGGTGAAGCCGCCGTTCAACGCCTTGGCCACTTCCTCCTTGAATGCGGCCTCCACTTTGGGTTGGTTTTGCGGCGCAAAGATGGCGCTGGCTTCCCAATTGGAATTCGGCTCCAAGCTGTTCCAGTTGATGCCGCTGCGCACGTCGTAAGACAAACCTTCTGCCTCGCGTATGCGCTTCCACAGGCGCGAGTTGCCACCGCCACCTAGCAGATAGTTGGCCATGCTGAGGGCGGCGTAGTCGGCGTCGTTGTCAGTCAAGGCCATGCTTTGTCGCACCACCATGTAGGCGTTTTGCTTGTCGGGCGTGGGCAGCATGACGCGCGTGGGTTTGTCGGCACGCAGCGGATTGGCAATGCGGGTGAAAGCTTCGCCTGCTGACCAATCGCCCAGCGCGCTTTGCAGCGCTTGTTTCACTGCGGCCACGTCCATGTCGCCAACGGCTGCAAACTCGCCGCGCGCCGCGCCGTAGTAGCGGCTGTGAAAAGCCCGCACTGCCTCCAGCGTCACGGCGTTCACGCCTTGCACGGTCTCGTCAAAACTGCGTGAACGGCGCACATCACCTGCGGGATAGGTGTTGCTCCACAGCGCCAAGGCCATGCTGGCCACCGCCTCGGGCTCTTTGCGTTGCTGTTCGATGGACGACAGGGTTTGGCGCTTCACTTCGAGCAGCGTTTCTGCTGGAAACGTCGGATTGCGCAGCACGTCACCGACCAGCGCAATGGCCGCCGCCAAGTGCTCTTTGCGTGACAGCAAACTGACCGACACGCGGCCGGGCGATGCACCGATGCTCATCTCGGTTTTCAGCTCGTCCAAGCGATCTTGAAGTTGCTGGCGATTCAAGCTGCGCGTGCCTTTGTCGAGCAGCGCAGCCGTCATGTCAGCCACGTCAGCCGTGCCAAACAAATTCTCGGCATTGCCAAAGTGCAGCACCAACGTGGCTTGCACCGCGCCACCGCGCGAACCCTTGGGCAGCACGGCCGCGCGCACGCCGCCGACTGTGAACTTCTGTGTGCGTTGGTCGATGACGGCAGGCGTGGCGTCAAACGCTTCCACCGCGGCCTGCGCCACCTGCGGCTTGAAAGTCTTGAGCTGCGCGACCACGTCGGCCTTCTCAGGCGTCGGCGCGCGTTGCGGTTTGTCGGTGGGCAAATAGGTGCCCAAGGTGCGGTTGTCGGGCAGCAAACGCTGCACGGCCACGCGTTGCACGTCAGCCAGGGCGACGTCGCGCACGCGGTCGCGCAGCAAGAAGAACAAGCGCCAATCGCCTTGCGCAATCGACTCGCTCAGGGCGATGCCGACGGCTTCTGGGTCGGTGAAACCTTGCTCCCACGACTTCAGCCACTTGATGCGTGCGCGCTTCAATTCATCGGCCGTGATGGGGTCGCGCGCGACCGACTCCAGCGTGTCAAGCAGCGCCGTGCGCGATGCTTCCAAGCCGACCGCGTTTTCCAATTGCGCGCCAAAGATGGTGAAGCCCGGCTCGTTCATGCCCTGACTGAAAGCGAACACGTTGGTGGCCAGTTGCTTCTCGGTCAGGCGCTTGTGCAAACGGCCCGAAGGCGAGTCGCCCATGACGATGGCCAGCACTTCGCCGGCGGCGTAGTCGGGGTGGGCAGCAGGCGGCATGTGATAGCCCGCAAACATCTCAGGCACGCCGCCCGAGCGACGCAGGTTGACGCTGCGCTCGCCGTCTTGGGCGGGTTCCAAGGTGTAGAAATTGGGCAGCTTGCGGGTGGGCTTTTTGATGACGCCGAAGGACTTGGAAATTGACGCCAGCAGCGCGGCTGATTCAAAGCTGCCCGCTACGATGAGGGTGGCGTTGTCGGGCTGGTAGTACTGGCGGTAAAAGGCTTGCAAGCGAGGGATGTCGACGTTCTCGACATCGGCCCGCGCACCGATGGTGTCTTTGCCGTAGTTGTGCCAATCGAACATCACAGCCAAGGTTTTTTTGTACAGCGTGCGTTCGGGGTTGTTCTCACCCGACTCCATTTCGTTGCGCACCACGGTCATCTCGGTGTCGAGGTCTTTGCGGGCGACGTAGCTGTTGACCATGGCATCGGCCAACCAACCCACGTACCAATTCAAGTTGTCGGTGTTGGCGGAAAAGCTGGCGGTGTAGTTGGTGCGGTCGGTGTTGGTGCTGCCGTTGGCCGCCAAGCCGCGCTTTTCAAACTCGGCCCACACTTTGGGGTGCTTGGGCGTGCCCTTGAACAGCATGTGTTCGAGCAAGTGCGCCATGCCGGTTTCGCCGTAGTTTTCTTGGCGCGAACCGACGCGGTAGGTGAGGTTGACCGTGGTGGTGGGCTTGGAGGTGTCGGGCACCAAAAGCACTTGCAGGCCGTTGGGCAGCTGGTATTCGTCTATGCCTTCGACCGATTGAATCTTCTTAAGGGCCGGGACTGCTGGCTTGGCCCCGGCAATTTCGGTGAAAGAGGCCGAAGCGACGGCGACGCAAACGATGAAGGCGAAGCGAAGGCTGTGCTGCATGGGGGTCTCGATGAAGTGGCATTCAGATTGATAGAGCGCTGGTGGTGGCCGAAAGTTCGTTGCCGCTTTTCGCAGCAACAGACGCCGTTGATCAAATCAAATCAGGGCAGCCAAAGCCGCCCTGATTTTGAATTCGGAACGCGGTGATCAAGCCACCGCATCAGCGCTTTGACGCGTCAACATCGCAATCGCCTGCGCCACGGTGCGCTTCAATTCACGTCTGTCCACGATCATGTCCACGGCCCCGGTTTGCATCAAAAACTCGGCGCGCTGAAAGCCTTCAGGCAGTTTTTCGCGCACGGTGTTTTCGATCACGCGCGGGCCGGCAAAACCAATCAGCGCCTTGGGTTCGGCCATCACCACATCGCCCATGAAAGCGAAACTGGCGGACACGCCGCCCATGGTTGGGTCGGCCAAGACGCTGATGTAAGGCAGCTTGGCTTTGGCCAAACGCGTGAGCGCCGCGTTGACCTTGGCCATTTGCATGAGGCTGAGCAAGCCCTCTTGCATGCGTGCGCCACCGGTGGCGGTGAAGCTGATGAAGGGCGTTTTTTGTCCGACTGCCATTTCCACGCCACGCACAAAACGCTCACCCACCACCGAGCCCATCGAGCCGCCCATGAACTCGAATTCAAAGCACGCGACCACCACAGGAATGCTGTGCACCGCGCCGCCCATGACGACCAACGCATCGGTCTCGCCGGTGTTTTCCAACGCCTCTTTCAAGCGCTGCGGATACTTTTTGCTGTCTTTGAATTTGAGTGCGTCCACCGGCAGCACTTCTCGGCCGATCTCGAAGCGGCCTTCTGCATCGAGAAAGGATTCCAGTCGAGCACGCGCGCCGATGCGATGGTGGTGACTGCACTTGGGGCAGACATAAATGTTTTGCTCCAGGTCGTTTTTGTACAGCACCGTTTCGCAAGACGGACACTTGATCCACAGCCCTTCCGGCACCGTGCGGCGCTCGCTCGGATCGGTTTGCAGCATCTTGGGCGGCAACAGTTTTTCCAACCAACTCATAGCGAGACTCCTTCTTTGCTTTCCGGCGTGTTGGGTGCATCCATGGCGGCGCGAATGGTGGCGGCAAATTGGCCCGCCGCAGCCGCCACTTTTTCACGCGTTTGCGTTTCCAACAACTGCACCAATGCCGATCCGATCACCACGGCATCTGAGACCTTGGCAACCGCCCTGGCCGTGGCACCGTCGCGTATGCCGAAGCCCACACCCACCGGAATGCTGACGTGCTGGCGAATGCGCGGAATCATGTCGGCCACCGCCGCCACGTCAAGGTGACCTGCGCCGGTCACGCCTTTCAGCGACACGTAATAGACATATCCGGTGGCAATGCGACCGACCTCGCGCATGCGCGCTTCGGTCGATGTGGGGGCCAGCAAAAACACCGGGTCCATCGCATGTTCGTGCAAGGTGCGCGCAAAGGCTTCGCATTCTTCGGGCGGGTAGTCGACCACCAGCACGCCGTCCACACCGGCCGCTGAAGCATCGGCCACGAAGCGGTTGATGCCGTAGCGCTCAATCGGGTTGGCATAGCCCATCAAAACCACAGGCGTGGTGCTGTTGCGCGCGCGAAAGCCGCGCACGTAGTTCAACACTTGCGGCATGCCAATACCGTGCACCAGCGCGCGTTCCGCCGCCTTTTGAATGACAGGGCCGTCGGCCATGGGGTCTGAGAACGGAACGCCAAGCTCAATCACATCGCAGCCGTTTTGCGCCAGGCTGAGCATGATGTCGACCGTGGCATCTGGGTAAGGATCACCGGCCGTCACATAAGGAATGAGCGCTTGGCGGCCTTGCGATTTCAGCTGTGCGAAGACAGCGGCAATGCGGCTCACAGCAGACCCTCCAAGGTCTGCGCTTCACCTTTTTGTGGGCCCTTCATGGCTTGAGCTTCGCCTTTAAGCGACTGCCCTTGACATGACGGCCGACAGAAAAAGCTGGCACCGGACAGGTCGGCCACCGTGCCGATGTCTTTGTCACCACGGCCTGACAAATTGACCAGCAAATGCTGGTCTGAACGCATGCTGGGTGCCATCTTCATGGCCTGCGCCACCGCGTGCGCCGACTCCAGCGCCGGGATGATGCCTTCGGTGCGGCACAGGTGATGAAACGCCTTCATGGCGTCAATGTCGGTGATGCTGACGTACTCGGCGCGGCCGATGTCTTTCAAGTAAGCGTGCTCGGGGCCGACGCCGGGGTAATCAAGTCCGGCCGACACCGAATGCGTCTCCGTGATTTGGCCGTTGGCGTCTTGCAGCAAATAGGTTCGGTTGCCGTGCAACACACCCGGCGTGCCTGCGGTGAGTGAGGCGGCATGCTTGCCAGTTTCGATGCCCTGCCCGGCTGCTTCAACACCGATGAGGCGCGTTTTCTCGTACTCGATATAAGGATAAAAAATGCCCATCGCGTTGCTGCCGCCGCCTACGCAGGCGATAACGGCATCAGGCTGGCGGCCCATCATGGCGGGCATTTGCACCAAACACTCGTCGCCAATCACGCGTTGAAAGTCGCGCACCATGGCCGGATAAGGGTGCGGCCCGGCGACGGTGCCGATGATGTAAAACGTATTTTCAACATTGGTGACCCAATCGCGCAGCGCTTCGTTCAACGCGTCTTTCAGCGTCTTCGATCCGCTTTCAACCGGCACCACTTTGGCTCCGAGCAAATGCATGCGGTAAACATTGGGTGATTGGCGTTTGATGTCTTCGCTGCCCATGTAGACCACGCATTCCATGCCGTAGCGCGCGCAGATGGTGGCGGTGGCCACACCATGTTGGCCCGCTCCTGTTTCGGCGATGACGCGCGGCTTGCCCATGCGCCGCGCCAACAGCGCTTGGCCGATGGTGTTGTTGATTTTGTGCGCGCCGGTGTGGTTGAGGTCTTCTCGTTTCAAGTAGATCTGCGCGCCACCCAATTCACGGCTCATGCGGGCCGCGTGATAGATGGGGCTGGGGCGACCCACAAAGTGCGCCAGCTCGCTGCGGTACTCGGCCATGAAGGCCGGGTCGGCTTGAGCCACCGCGTAAGCGTCTTTCAATTCATCGAGCGCATGAATCAACGTTTCAGCGACAAAGGTGCCGCCGTAGGGGCCGAAGTGGCCGCGTGCATCGGGTTGTTGGTAATTCAACATGAGGTGGTCTTTCGATCAGGTGGAGAGCGATGCGAGCCGAGCATCAACGGCTCGCACAGCATCACAAAACTGGCGCATGGCTTGGGCGTCTTTGATGCCCTTGGCCGACTCAACGCCGGAACTCACATCAACGGCCCAGGGCCGCACCTGCTCAACGCCAGCAGCCACATTTCCGGCATGCAACCCACCAGACAAAACGACTGGAAGCGGCACGTTTTTTGGAATGAGTGACCAATCGAAAACCTTTCCACCACCGCCGTAACCGTCAACATGGGCGTCGACCAGCACGGCTTGAGCGTTCGAAAATTTGTTAGCAAAGTCTAACAAATTGAAGCCCGTCTGCATGCGCGCTGCTCGCAGGTAAGTGCGCTGTGCGCGATCACATTGCGCAGGCGTTTCGTCACCATGAAATTGCAGCAAGGCTTGCGGAATTGCGGCCACAGTTTGCGCCAAAAATTCAGCGCTGGCGTTCACCAAAAGCAGCACCGGCGTGACGAAAGGCGGCAGTGTGTTGACCAACTCAAGCGCCCGTGCAAGCGTCACACCGCGCGGGCTGGCCGCGTACAGGACGAAGCCAATCGCGTCGGCTCCGGCGTTGACGGCAGCTTGGACATCAACTTCACGCGTGAGCCCACAAATTTTGATACGCGTTCTGTGCATGAATAGAACCGTCAAGGCAACCAATCGTCGGCCAGCGTTTGCTGCGGAATGCCGAAGCGAGCATCGTAGTACGGCCCCACAAAATACAAACCGTCGGGGGCAAACGTGGGCGCAGCGCGGTGACGTTCACCGGCTGCCAACACATCGGCCAACCACGCGACGCTTTGGGTTTGTGTGCCCACTGCGACCAAGCAGCCCATGATGTTGCGCACCATGTGATGCAGGTAGGCCGAGGCGTCAAAGTCAAAGCGCCAGTAAGTCCCTTTGCGCTGGATGCGGATGCTGCGCATCTCTTTGACTGGCGACGGGGCTTGGCATTCTGACGAGCGGAATGCGCTGAAGTCGTGTTCGCCGATCAACAGCGCAGCCGCTTGTTTCATCAGGTCCGCGTCAAGCGGCTTGAAGACCCAGCCGACCATGCCCGACTCAAGCGCCGGGCGCGCAATCGATTCGCGCAGCACATAGGTGTAGCGGCGGCCCAGCGCGCTGTAGCGCGCATGAAATTCAGGGTCGGGCACAAGGCACCACTGCACCGCCACGTCGGCGGGCAAAAAACGATTGGTACCGCGCACCCATGAAAAGATTTTCCGGTCGACAGGCGCATCGATGTGGATGACTTGATTGAGCGCATGCACACCGGTGTCGGTGCGACCCGCACAGATGGTGCGCACCGGACGATCCGCAAATTTCGACAAAGCCGATTCCAGCTTGTCTTGCAAGGTCAACCCATCGGCTTGGCTTTGCCAACCGTGATAGGCCGAGCCTCGGTAGCTCAGGCCCAATGCCAGCCGCTGGACGAAGGGCTGGCTGTTTTCGGGCGCAGTGACGACGAGATCGTCCAGATCAGCGGCGGCAGCAGCGGCAACGCGGGAAACTTCGACGCTCACCCCAATTGGTCGAGGATGCCCTGCGCCCTGGTTTTCAAGGTGCCAGACGCCTTGGCGAGAACCTCGTGCAGCAGGTCGCGTGCGCCGTCGGTGTCACCGATTTGGCGGAACTCTTCGGCCAACTCCAACTTGCGCAGCAGAGGGTCAGCGTGCTCGTGCGTGCTGTCGTAGGCACTGTCTAACAGGCTGTCATGCACCGAATCGCCACCGTTCGCCGTCCTTGACGCAGGCGTGTTCAATGGCACGGGCGTGTCCAATTGCCCAGGCACGGTGATGGGGGAGATGCGCTTTTTCATCGTGTCATCAGCAGGCGCATCAAAGTCGAGCGAAATGCTGGACAGGTCGAAGGTCATCGGAGCGTCGAGCGAAGTCGCCGCTGAAGGCTTGGCCGCTGCAGCCAACGCGGCCGCTCCGGCAGCCATGCCTGCGCCCGCCAGCGCTTGCCCCGTCGGTTTGGTGGACGCAGCTTGATTCTCGAAAGACAGTGAGTCGACGAAGGGGTCGGGCCTCTTGGTGACAGACATGGTCGCCGGGATGGTGGGCAAAGAAGCCGACGTCGCCAAGGAATCGGTGAAGTCCAAATCCAGATCCAAATCTAAATTCAAGTCAGCAGCCTGAGCGGAAGCGCGCGCCGCGTCGGGGCCGAACTGGGACGGCGACGGCAGCACCGACTGCGGCATCGTGCTGGCACCCAGCGGCTCGATGTGTTCGTCTTCACCCGTGTGGCGGGAAGGTGCGCCGCCAAGTTGATACAGCGCATTGTCTGGGTCCACTTGCTGACCCAACTCTTGGGCGCGAGCCCAGTCGGCACCTTCGCCGCGGGTGAGGCCAAACAGTTGGATGGCCAGCGACTCGAAGCCTTTGATGTCGCGCCGCTTGGCATAAACCTCCAACAACTTGGTACGGATGGCCAAGCGTTCAGGGGTGCTGCGCATGGCCTCCTTCAAGATTTCCTCGGCTTGAAGGTCGCGGCCATAAGCCAAATAAACGTCGGCTTCGGCGACTGGATCTACGTCACCAATCGCATCCAGCTGGCTGAGCGAATAACTCATGGACGACGACGAGCCTGTGGGCTCGCGCGTGTCGATGCGCTGACCACCGCTGGCACCGAAGAAGGAGTCGGGCTGAAGGCGGCTCTCAAGGAAAGACGTTTCGCCGCTTTCGCTCTTCGAGCGGCGGCGCAGCTTGTAGACCCCGAAGCCCAGCAACGCGGCCAACAGTCCACCGCCTGCTGCCAAGGCGAGTGGGTTGTCTTCCAACAATGTGCCCATCAAACCTGAGCCTTCGACATTGGAAGGCACAGGCTGCGAAGCAGCGGCAACGGCCGCGCTGGCGGGCGTTTTGGCGGGAACGACGTCGACGACTTTGGCAGGCGCTTCCGCAACCGAAGGGGCGGGCTTGGGCGTCGGCGTGGGTGTGACTGCCGGCACAGGAACCGCAACGACCGCGCTGGGAACAGAAGCAACCGGAGCCACCGCAGGCGCTGGAGCAGCGGCCACGGTGGCGGCCGGTTTGGTCGCCTCCGCTGCGGCCGCGGAAGCTGCAGCAGCCGCGGCCGATGCGCCTGAAATCTTCTTCAAAGCTTCGACATTGCGTGACAGCTCGGCCACGCGATCGGCCGCGTCTTTGCTTTCTTTGTCCTTGGAAATTTTGTCTTCAGCCGCGCTGGCCCTGGCAGTGGCAGCGCCTTTGCTCAAAGTCAATTTGTCAGGCGTGGGCGCAGCGGCGGTTTTCTTGTCTTCAACAGCCGATTGCACTTTTCCGGTGGCTTGCCGCGTTGAACTTTCAACTTTAGCCTCAGGCACACCGCTCGCCAGACGTTGGCGGTAAGCACCAAAGTCAGCGCTTTGGGCTTGTATGACTTGTTTGGCTTCTGCCTGTGAAACGCCTTTGACAGCATCTGCCGACGGCACAGCCAAAACCACGCCCGACTTCAGCCGGTTCATGTTGTTGTCCATGAAGGCCTGAGGGTTGCTGCGATACAGCGACACCAGCATTTGGTCGAGTGACACACCCGTGCGCTGCGTTTGACCGGCGATGCGCGACAACGAGTCGCCAGCGCGAACCTTGTATTCGTCGGCACCGGCGTTGGCCGACCGCTTGGCTTCAGCCGCAGGCTGAGCCGCAGCGGTTGGCGGTGACGGTGCAGGTTTGGGGGCAGGTGCAGGAGCAGGAGCCGGCGCTGGTGCCGGTTTGGGCGCAGCAGCGATCGGTGCGGGTGCGGGTGCTGCGCTTGCAGGTGCAGGCGCAGGTGTCGGCGCAGCTGCAACCGGCGCTGGCGCAGCTGACGGCATGGGCGACGTTGCTGCTGGCACAGGAACTGGCGCCGCGGCAGCGGTGTTGCGGTTGTTAGGCGGATCAAACAGCAAGGTGTATTCACGCACCAAGCGGCCCGACGCCCAGGTCAGCTCAAGGATCACATCAACGAAAGGTTCTTGAACGGCGCGGTCGCTGGTCAGGCGCAAATACGGCCGACCATCAGCGCGGCGAGAAAGCACAGCTTGCGTTCCAGGCAGCACGGCGTTGTAGTCAACACCTGCCGCGCGGTAGCTCTCAGGCGGTGCGATGCGCACACGCAGGTTGGCTGCTTCTTCTGGCGTCATGCTGGTGACGTCAATCTCAGCCCGCAAAGCTTCGCCCAAAGACGACTGAACGGCCAAGCGGCCCAAACCCAAAGCCAGGGCTTGTGACGCAGACAGCGTCAGCACCGCAGCAGCCAAACCAGTCAGCGCAAAGCGCCCCGCATTCAAGACATTACTTTTCAAGGCGTCTCCCATGAACATGCAACGGCCGCTTTTTGAGCCGCGTGTGCCAACCAAGATGGCGCTTTTGCGCTCAAATCAAAGCCAGCATTTCCCTCAAATCACAATAACAGCAACAAGATACGAAGACAAGCTAAGGAACTGGATAACAAGTTCGCCGGGTATCGCGACGCACTTTATGAAGCGCTCAGACGGCTCTCAGCCGACCGTCCAGGCGCTACCTCATTTGTCAAGAAGTATCCGCAGCATTCGACGCAAAGGCTCGGCGGCGCCCCACAGCAATTGGTCACCAATCGTAAACGCGCCCAAATACTGCGGCCCCATGGCCAGCTTGCGCATGCGGCCGACGGGAATGTTCATGGTGCCGCTCACCGCCACTGGCGTCAGGAGTTGCGTGGATGCCTCACGGGTGTTCGGCACCAAGGTGGCCCATTCGTTGTCATGGGCAACCAAGGCTTCCAGATCGGCCAAGGGCACATCTTTTTTGAGCTTGATCGTCAAAGCCTGGCTGTGACAACGCATGGCACCCACTCGCACGCAAGTCGAATCGATGGGCGTCTGCGGCGTGCCAAAACTGGGGCCACGGCCGAGGATTTTGTTGGTCTCGGCGCCGCCCTTCCACTCTTCCAGACTGGTGCCGTCGCCGCGGTCGGCGTCTATCCACGGGATCAAGCTGCCGCCCAGAGGAACGCCAAAGTTGGCCGTTTCATCGGCGCTGAGTGCGCGTTGTTTGGCAATCAGTTTGCGATCAATGTCGAGGATGGCCGAGTGCGGATCGTCCAGCAAATTGCGAACTTCGGCGTTCAGCGTGCCGTACTGCGTCAGCAACTCGCGCATGTGTTGGGCACCGCCGCCCGAGGCGGCTTGGTAAGTGGTGCAGGTCATCCATTCGATCAGGTCTGCCTTGAACAACGCGCCCACGCCCATCAACATGCAGCTCACAGTGCAGTTGCCGCCGATGAAATCACGTGTGCCTTTGTGCAAGGCGTTTTGGATGACGTTCAAGTTCACTGGGTCGAGGATGATGACGGCGTCGTCATTCATGCGCAGGGTTTTCGCGGCGTCTATCCAATAGCCACTCCAACCCGCAGCGCGCAATTGCGGGTAAACCTTTTTCGTGTAATCACCGCCCTGCGCGGTGATGACGATGTCACAGCTCTTGAGCGCCGCGATGTCGAATGCGTCATACAGCTTGGTTTCGTTCTTGGCTTGCGCGGGCGCTTTGCCGCCGGCGTTGCTTGTGCTGAAGAACATGGGCTCGATCAGCTCAAAGTCACCTTCGGCTTGCATGCGGTCCATCAACACCGACCCGACCATGCCGCGCCAGCCCACCAATCCAACCAGTTTTGTGCTCATGTTTTTCTCCTGCAGTTTTTCGTTGGTTTCTACGCTCTGAAGCTTCCGGCTCGATACGCCGGTCAACAGGCGGAACGAGCCGAAAAGCTAGAGAGTGGTTTTGGCAATGGTGGTTTTAAGGCCGCTCAACTTGGCTAGCGCCGCCACCACGGCGTCCCCCATTTCGCGTGTCGATGCACGCGTGGAGCCTGCTGACCAAATATCCGCAGTGCGCAAGCCGCTGGCCAGCACCTGCTTCACCGCAGCTTCAATCCGCGCGGCCGCCTCGGGCTGGTTCAGTGTGAACTTCAACATCATCGCCACAGACAAAATCGTGGCCAGCGGGTTGGCAATGCCTTTGCCTGCAATGTCGGGCGCACTGCCGTGGCTGGGCTCGTACAGGCCTTGACCTTTGGCGTTCAATGACGCCGACGGCAACATGCCGATGGAGCCCGTGAGCATGGCCGCTTCGTCAGACAAGATGTCGCCAAACATGTTGCCGGTGACGATGACGTCGAAACGCTTCGGGGCCTTCACCAACTGCATGGCAGCGTTGTCAACGTACATGTGATCCAGCGCCACATCCGGATACTGGGCGTGCACTTCGGTGACCACGTCTTTCCAAAACTGAAACGTTTCGAGCACATTGGCTTTGTCGACACTGGTCAGGCGCTTGTTGCGCTTGCGCGCGGCCTGAAAGGCGACGTGGGCAATGCGCTCAATCTCGGGGCGGCTGTAGCGCATGGTGTCAAAGGCTTCTTCGGCACCTTTGAACGCACCGTCGGGCGATACGCGGCGGCCGCGCGGTTGGCCAAAGTAAATGTCACCGGTGAGCTCGCGAATGATGAGGATGTCCAGGCCTGCCACCAATTCTGGCTTGAGGCTGGACGCATCCGTGAGCTCCTCGTAACAGATTGCGGGACGAAAATTGGCGAACAATCCCATGTGCTTGCGCAGGCCCAAGATGGCCTGCTCAGGGCGCAGCGAGCGCTCGAGCGTGTCGAATTTCCAGTCGCCCACCGCACCGAACAGCACGGCGTCGGCTTGTTGAGCCAGCCTCAGCGTGGCATCAGGCAGCGGGTTGCCGTGCAGCTCGTAAGCGGTGCCGCCCACGGGCGCGTGCTCGGTCTCAAACGGCAAATCGAGCACCGCCATGACCTTCAAGGCCTCGGCCACGATTTCGCTTCCTATGCCATCACCGGGCAACACTGCAATTTTCACGAGTCGGCTTTCAGGAGTCGATTTCTATAGGGGGTCAAATGGTGTGCGCCAACCAAGGCTTCTGAAGCAAGCGCTGGGCTTCGAAGGCCCGTATTTTGTCGGCGTGACGCAAGGTCAAACCGATGTCGTCAAAACCGTTCAGCAAACAGAATTTGCGAAAGGGCTGCACATCAAAAGGCAACTCGGCGCCATCGGGTTTCACCACCACCTGGCGCTCCAGGTCGATGGTGAGTTCATAGCCCACAAAGGCTGCGACCTCATCAAACAACACCGACACCTGGGCTTCTGGCAGCACGATGGGCAACAAGCCATTTTTGAAACAATTGTTGAAAAAAATGTCGGCGTAGCTCGGCGCGATGAGGGCCCGAAAACCGTATTGATCGATGGCCCAAGGCGCGTGTTCGCGCGACGAGCCGCATCCGAAATTCTTGCGCGCCAACAACACCGACGCTCCCTGATAACGCGGCTGGTTCAAAACGAAGTCAGGGTTGATCTGGCGTGACGTTGGGTCTTGTCCCGGAAAGCCTGGATCAAGGTAGCGCCACGCATCGAACAGGTTTTGTCGGAAGCCTGCTTTTTGAATGGACTTCAAAAATTGCTTGGGAATGATGGCGTCGGTGTCGACGTTTTCCCTGTCCATGGGCGCAACGCGGCCCTTGTGCACTTGAAAAGAAATCATGTTTTTCGCATCACTTCTTTTTGGCGGCCTCTTCAACAACCTCGCCCACTTTTTTCACGTCTTTGCCGACACCTTGGATGGTGTTGCAGGCCGACAGCGCAAAGACTGAGGCGATCAAAAACAACAGAGCTGTCTTCATGGTGTGTGTCCTTTCGGGGCGAGTCACACAAGCCGACGCACGTCGACAAAGTGACCTTTGATGGCGGCTGCGGCTGCCATGGCGGGGCTCACTAAATGGGTGCGGCCGCCGGCACCCTGGCGGCCTTCGAAGTTGCGGTTGGAAGTGGAGGCACAGCGTTCACCGGGCTCCAAGCGATCGGCGTTCATGGCCAAGCACATGGAACATCCGGGCTCACGCCACTCAAAACCAGCCGCTTTGAAAATCACATCCAAGCCTTCACGCTCGGCTTGTGCTTTGACCAAGCCAGAGCCCGGCACCACAAGCGCAAGTTTCACGTTGGAGGCGACTTTGGCACCGAGCTTGCGCACCACCGCAGCCGCTTCGCGCATGTCTTCGATGCGTGAGTTGGTGCATGAGCCGATGAAAACTTTGTCGATGACGATGTCAGCCATCGGCTTGTTCGGCTCTAAGTTCATGTAGGCCAGCGCGCGCTCCATGGCGTCGCGCTTGTTGGCGTCTTTTTCGCGGTCGGGGTCGGGCACGCGGTCCTCTATCGACAGCACCATCTCGGGCGAGGTGCCCCAGGTGATTTGCGGTTTTATTTGCGATGCATCAAGTTCAACGACCGCGTCCCACACCGCGTCAGGGTCGGATTGCAAGGTGCGCCAATAGGTCATCGCTTGGTCTAGCTCAACACCCTGGGGCGTGAACGGACGGCCTTTGACGTAAGCCAAAGTGATCTCGTCCACTGCTATCAATCCGGCGCGCGCACCTGCCTCTATCGCCATGTTGCACACCGTCATGCGGCCTTCCATGCTGAGCGCGCGGATGGCAGGGCCAGCAAACTCAATGGTGTAACCGGTGCCGCCTGCGGTGCCGATTTTTCCAATGATGGCCAGGACGATGTCTTTGGCACCACAGCCCGGCGTGAGCTGACCCACCACGCGGATCAACAAGTTCTTGGCTTTGCGCGCCAGCAGCGTTTGCGTGGCCAACACGTGCTCGACTTCGCTGGTGCCGATGCCATGTGCCAACGCACCAAACGCGCCGTGGGTGGACGTGTGCGAGTCGCCGCAAACCACAGTCATGCCGGGCAGCGTGGCACCTTGCTCGGGCCCAATCACGTGAACGATGCCTTGGCGCAGGTCATTCATTTTGAACTGCGTGATGCCCACGCGATCGCAGTTTGCGTCGAGCGTGTCGACTTGCAAGCGTGAGGTGGCGTCAGCAATGCCCATTGAGCGGTCGGTGGTGGGCACGTTGTGGTCGCTCACTGCCAAGTTGGCCGAGATGCGCCAGACCTTGCGGCCGGCCAAGGTCAGGCCGTCAAAGGCTTGCGGGCTGGTGACTTCGTGCAGCAAATGGCGGTCGATATAAAGCACAGCCGTGCCGTCGTCTTCGGTGTGAACAACGTGTTCATCCCAAAGTTTGTCGTAGAGCGTGCGGGCCATGGGCGTAGACGTGGTTTGCAGATTCAGGTTCAGCTTCGGTGGAGGATTCTTATGATCAGCTTCGCTGATGGACTCGTGAGCTCAGCTTCGCTGCAGGATCGGCGTCACATTGCGTGCGGTTGAGCCCATGAACAACTGACGCGGGCGGCCAATTTTGTATTCGGCGTCGCCGATCATTTCGTTCAATTGCGCAATCCAGCCGACGGTGCGTGCCAACGCAAACACAGCGGTGAACAGCGGTGTGGGAATGCCGATGGCGCGTTGCACGATGCCCGAATAGAAATCGACGTTGGGGTAGAGCTTGCGCGACACGAAATAATCGTCTTCCAAAGCGATTTTCTCCAGCGCCATGGCCAGCTTGAACAGCGGGTCGTCGTGCAAACCCAAGGCGTTCAAAACTTCGTAGCAAGTCTCGCGCATGAGCTTGGCGCGAGGGTCGTAGTTCTTGTAAACGCGGTGGCCAAAACCCATGAGTTTGACGCCTGAGTTTTTGTCTTTCACCTTGGCGATGAACTCACCAATTTTTTCAACGCCGCCCATGCGCTGCACGTCTTCCAACATGTTCAGTGCGGCCTCGTTCGCGCCGCCGTGCGCTGGGCCCCAAAGGCAAGCCACACCTGCTGCGATGGCCGCAAACGGGTTGGTGCCTGAGCTGCCGCACAAGCGCACGGTCGAGGTCGAAGCGTTTTGCTCGTGGTCGGCATGCAGGATGAAGATGCGGTCCATGGCGCGCACGAGCACGTCGTTGGGCACGTACTCTTCGCACGGCGTGGCGAACATCATGCGCATGAAGTTGCCCGAGTAGCTGAGGTCGTTCTTGGGATAGATGTAGGGCTGGCCGACGGTGTATTTGTAGGCCATGGACACCAGCGTGGGCATCTTCGCGATCAAGCGGATGGCCGAGATTTCGCGGTGCTGCGGGTTGGTGATGTCGGTGCTGTCGTGATAGAACGCCGACAACGCGCCCACCAAGCCGGTCATGATGGCCATCGGGTGTGCGTCACGGCGAAAACCCCGCAAGAAAAACTGCATCTGCTCGTTGACCATGGTGTGGTTGGTGACGAGCTTGGTGAAGTCGTGCTTTTGTGCGGCGTTGGGCAACTCGCCCTTCAACAGCAAGTAGCAGGTTTCCAAGTAGTTGCAGTGCTCCGCCAGCTGCTCAATCGGGTCGCCGCGGTAAAGCCGCTCGCCCTTGTCGCCGTCGATGTAGGTGATGTTGGATTGGCAAGCCGCCGTCGACAAAAAACCGGGGTCGTAAGTGAACTTGCCGGTCTGCGCGTAGAGCTTGCAGATGTCGATCACGTCTGGGCCGACGCTGCCTTTGAATATGGGCATGTCCATGCTGGGACTGCCATCAGAAAACGACAGGGTGGCTTTTACGTCAGACGGGGTCATGGGCAGTCCTTGAAACGCAGGTTAGTGAATAGGTGAAGCACGAACGATTGAAACTTACGAAACTTACCGTGGCACGCGCATCATGCGCAGCACTTCCACCACATCTGCCTGCGCCAACTCGTTTTGAGCTTGCACGCGGCCGAGCAGCAAATCGAGCAGATCGTTGTCAGACAAGTCCATCAGCACTTGCAAGCCGTGCGCCTGGCGGTAGGTCAGGCTGGTGGCGTGTCGGCTGAAAAAGCGCTCCACAAACAAGTCGTTTTCCAACAAACCGCGACGGCAACCCCAGCGCAATTTGCTGAGTGCGCGCTCGTCAATCAGCGCGTCGAGATCAAGTGCGGCTTGCACGGTTTGAGAGCGCTCAAACTGCTGGTTCAAACCGCGCGGCGGATCATCATTTCTTTGATCTTGCCGATGGCCTTGGTGGGGTTCAAACCCTTGGGGCACACATCAACACAGTTCATGATGGTGTGGCAGCGGAACAGGCGATACGGATCTTCCAAATTGTCGAGGCGGCCTTCGGTGTCTTGGTCGCGGCTGTCGGCAATGAAACGGTAGGCCTGAAGCAGACCTGCAGGGCCGACAAACTTGTCCGGGTTCCACCAAAAGCTGGGGCAACTGGTCGAGCAACTGGCGCACAAGATGCACTCGTACAAACCGTTCAGCTCATCGCGCTCTTCAGGCGACTGAAGGCGCTCCTTCTCCGGCGGCACTTCGTCGTTGACGAGGTAGGGCTTGATGGAGTTGTACTGTTTGAAAAACTGCGTCATGTCGACAATAAGGTCGCGAATGACGGGCAAACCAGGCAACGGCTTCAGCACGATGGTGCCAGGCAAGGTGCGCATGTTCGTCAGGCACGCCAAGCCGTTTTTTCCGTTGATGTTCATGGCGTCAGAACCACAAACGCCCTCACGGCACGAGCGACGAAAGCTCAACGTCGGGTCAACCGCCTTCAATTTGTTCAACGCATCCAGCAGCATGCGCTCGCTGCCATCGAGTTCGACCTTGATGGTTTGCATGCGCGGCTTGGCATCGGTGTCGGGGTCGTAGCGATAAATCTGAAACGTGCGTTCGGTCATTGCAACCCCTCGTCCGACGAGTACGTCAGCCGATCCCCCGAGGGGATGCAGGCCGCCTTGGGAGCGGCCCGGCGGTCGGCCTGAAATTCGCGTCTATTCATTTGGTGTCTCCTCAGTTTAAAAGGTGCGCACTTTGGGCGGAATCGATTCGGCCGTCAGCGGGATCAGGTTCACTGCTTTGTAATCCAGCCGGTTGCCTTCGCTGTACCAAAGCGTGTGCTTCATCCACACCGGGTCGTTGCGGCCGTTCGGGAACTCGACTGTGTCTGAGTAATCAGCCACCGAATGCGCGCCGCGGCTTTCTTTGCGGGCGGCTGCTGACACCATGGTCGCCAGCGCCGATTCAATCAAGTTGTCAACTTCCAGCGCTTCGATGCGCGCGGTGTTGAACACCTTGGATTTGTCGGCCAAGTGGATGCCTTTGACGCGCATCGCCAAGGCTTTCATTTCTGTCACTCCGGTGTCCATGGTGGCCTGCGTGCGGAACACGCCGGCGTATTGCTGCATGGTGCTGCGGATGTCGTTGGCGACGTCTTGCGCGTACTCGCCGCCAGTTGTCGCGTCCAAACGGTTCAAACGACCCAGCGTGAAGTCGGCCGCATTGGCGGGCAGCGCTTTGTGGTTTTTGGTTTTGAGCGCGCTGTCCACAATGTGGTTGCCGGCTGCGCGACCAAACACCAGCAAGTCGAGCAGCGAGTTGGTGCCCAAACGGTTGGCCCCGTGCACGCTGACGCAAGAGCACTCACCCACCGCGTACAAGCCGTTCACCACGGCGTTCGAATTGCCGTTTTTCGGGATCACGACTTGGCCATGAATGTTGGTGGGGATGCCGCCCATTTGGTAGTGAATGGTGGGCACAACAGGGATGGCTTCTTTGGTGATGTCGACGTTGGCGAAGTTGTGGCCGATCTCAAACACCGAAGGCAGGCGCTTCATGATGGTTTCTGC
Organism: Burkholderiales bacterium; assembly: GCA_025358485.1. Taxonomy (GTDB): domain Bacteria; phylum Pseudomonadota; class Gammaproteobacteria; order Burkholderiales; family Burkholderiaceae_C; genus JANYJJ01. Next base: position 27,953 of record JANYJJ010000154.1, read on the forward strand.
GCCCAAGTGGGTCATGTCGAGCTCGATGTAGTCCTTGTTGGGGCCACAGCCACGGCCTTCTTTGATTTCTTGGTCCATGCAGCGCGACACAAAATCGCGCGGGGCCAAGTCTTTCAAAGTGGGCGCGTAACGCTCCATAAATCGCTCGCCGTTGCTGTTGCGCAAGATGGCGCCTTCACCGCGACAACCTTCGGTCAACAACACGCCCGCGCCATGAACGCCGGTAGGGTGAAACTGCCAAAACTCCATGTCTTCCAGCGGGATGCCAGCGCGTGCGGCCATGCCCAAGCCGTCGCCAGTGTTGATGAAGGCGTTGGTTGAAGCCGCAAAAATGCGCCCTGCTCCGCCTGTGGCCAGCAGCGTGGTTTTGGCTTCCAGGATGTGAACGTCGCCGGTTTCCATTTCCATGGCAGTGACGCCGCAAACATCGCCGTCGGCATCGCGAATCAAATCAAGCGCCATCCACTCGACGAAGAAGTTGGTGCGCGATTTGACGTTTTGCTGATACAGGGTGTGCAGCATGGCGTGCCCCGTGCGGTCGGCCGCGGCGCAAGCGCGCTGCACAGGCTTTTCGCCGTAGTTGGCGGTGTGGCCGCCGAAGGGGCGCTGGTAAATGGTGCCGTCGGGGTTGCGGTCAAACGGCATGCCCAAGTGTTCAAGCTCGTAGACCACTTTCGGCGCTTCGCGGCACATGAACTCGATGGCGTCTTGGTCGCCGAGCCAGTCTGAACCCTTCACCGTGTCAAAGAAGTGATAGTGCCAATTGTCCTCAGACATGTTGCCCAGCGAAGCGCCGATGCCGCCCTGCGCTGCGACGGTGTGCGAGCGCGTTGGGAACACTTTGGACAGCACCGCCACGTTCAAACCGGCACGCGCCAGTTGCAACGAAGCACGCATGCCCGAGCCGCCCGCGCCGACGATGACCACATCAAATTTGCGCTTGGTGACCGCCGAAGATTCAAAAGAATTACCGCTCATCACAGTCTCCACAAAACTTGAACAGACCAACCGGCACAAGCCACCAGCCACACGATGACGCCGACTTGCGCCGTCAATCGAACGGCCACCGGTTTCACGTAATCCATCAGCACGTCACGCATGCCCACCCACACGTGAACCAGCAGTGAAATGATGACCACGAAGGTGAGCACTTTCATCCACTGGGCTGAAAAAATACCGGCCCATTTGTCGTAACCCATGGGCCCGGGCAACAGCACCTGAACGATCAGGGCCACGGTGAACAAGGCCATCAAAGACGCGGTGACGCGTTGCGACAACCAATCGCGAAAACCGTAATGCGCACCGACGACGATGCGTTTGGAACCAAAGTTTTGAGCCATGTTCTTGTGTGGTTTTATATGTCGATTCTGGTGAATTCAGATTCAGAAAAACAGCCTGTAGCCAAGCACCAGGGTCAGCGCCACGCTCAGACCCAAAGTCACCAGCGCCGAGTTGTGGCCAAACTCTTTGGTGACAGCGTGGGTGGCGTCCATCCACAAGTGACGCAGTCCGGCGATGAAGTGATGCAGGTAGGCCCAAATCAGGCCAAGCGCAATGAGCTTGAAAAACCAGCCTGGCAAAAACTTGGCACCGCTGGCGAACACAGCGGTGAACTTGGCGTAAGAGATTTCTGAGGTCAGGCTGTTGTCGAACATCCAAATGATGAAGGGCATGAGCGCGAACATCAAAATTCCGCTGACGCGGTGAAGGATGGAAACGATGCCGGCAGGCGGCAACCGGTAGCCCAAGGCGTCGATGAGGCGCATGTTCTCGCCCGGTCTGGGTTTGTTGATTTTTGCCGTAGTTGCCATGTTTGTTTGGTGTTGGACTCGCGTCACTTAGAAGATGAAATTTGGTTACGACTCGCGAGTTTATTGCAATGCAGCAAGAAGGTCCGGCTGAGCCTGGGATTTACCCTTGCGGCGAGTTGCGTCAGTTTTAGCCTGGTTGCGCAGCTCGGATTCAGTTCAGGTCGTTGCGGTAATAGTGAGAGGCGGTGCTGTACAGCCCACGTCGCAACTCGACCGCTTTGTCGCCATAAGTCATGGACAGACGCTCGACGCTGAGCAGCGGCGTGCCGGCAGTCAGGCCCAGCAAAGCGGCGCTGGCCTCGTCGGCCAAAACCGCCCGAATTTGCTCTTCGGCGCGAATCATGCGCACGCCAAACTCTGATTCAAACAAGCCGTACATCGGACCTTTGTAGCCGGCCAAGCGCTCGGCGGTCAGGCCTTTGAACAGCGCACCAGGCAACCAAATGTCGTCTAACACCGTGGGCGCGGCGTCAAAAGACAACACACGCCGCACATTGACCACCGCGTCGCCGGACCTCAAACCCAAAGGCCGCGCCACATCGGCGGGCGCGCGCAGACGCCGGCAGTCGATGAAGCGACGCTGCGCGCCAACCACCGGTCCGTCGTTCGGCATG
>JANYJJ010000175.1 GCA_025358485.1 Burkholderiales bacterium
AGACACGCTGCGTGGTCTGTACGACGGTTGGCACAGCCTGCTCGGCGCGTTGAAACCCGACTTGCTGGTGGCCGATTACGCGCCCACCGCCATCCTTGCCGCTCGTGCTTTGGGCATCCGCAGCGCCGCCATCGGTGTTGCTTTTTCGATGCCGCCGGACAGCGCTCCGATGCAATCGGTTCGGGATTGGGAGCCGGCGCAACCAGGGCGTATCGAAGCCGCTGATGCTCAGATGCTGCGCAGCATCAACACGGTATTGCACGAAAGCGGCGGCGGTGCGCTCACGCGCTCTGCGCAGGCCTTGCAAGGAGATACGCCACTGCTGCTGAGTTGGCCCGAGTTTGATCACTACGGGCGCGAGCAGTTGCCGTCCGGGCAGCGATGGTGGGGGCCAAGCATGCTGCCCCAAACCGGATCAGCCCCTGAGTGGCCTCCTGGAGGAGGGCCCGCCGTGTTTGCGTATTTGAAATCAGAACATCCTGATCACGTTTTGGTGCTGCAAGCGCTGGTCAAATTGGGCTGCCGCACGGTTTGCTATTTGCCCGAGGTTGCGTCAGGAAAACCTCCGCCTGTCGTCAGTCCACTCATCAACTACGCACGAAGCCCGGTGAATTTGTCTGTCGCTTTGCGTACCAGCGAGTTGTGCATTTGCCATGGCGGAGAAGGCACGTTCGCGCCTTCCTTGCTCGCAGGTGTGCCCGTGCTTTTGATGCCAGTGCAGAGCGAGCAATTTTTGATTTCGCGCCGCGTTGCACGAGCAGGTGCGGCCATCAATACGTCAGAACTTCGCCGGCCTCTGGACTATCAGGCGGTCATTGCTTCTATGTTGGGAGAGTCGCGTTACCGCATTGCTGCGCGCGCGTTTGCGAAGCGCTATGCCAACTTCACCATCGAGCAACAAATACTCGACTTGGTGGATGAATTCGAGCGGCTGATGGGTTGAGAAAAAAAAGGAGCCCGAAGGCTCCTTGGGTTGAACGCGTTTCTGTGTTCGAAGTTCAAACTCAAGAACGGCGACGGCGCGCCATCCAAGCGATCAAACCCAACCCGCCAAACATCAAGGCGTAAGTTGATGGCTCTGGCACCGCGGTCACAGCCGGTGAGAGATTCACCGAGAAACCGAGCGGGTCATAGCTGCGTTTTTTATTCGCATCGATGATCACATTGCCGTTCAGGTCAATGTCGAACGGATCGCCAGTTCCGGAGTAAGAGCCACTCACGTTGCCGGGGATGACTTGCGCTGGAACAATCACCGTGCGCTCAGGCACGAAAACACGTGTGCTCGGGTCGCAAACAACGCCGTAGCCGTAGCCGTAGCCGCCGTTAGCGCACGTCTCGATCCACTGCGCAGGGATCACATAAGAGGTTTCTGGAATGATGCGGTCAGCACCTTTGACCGAACTGCCGCGTGCGAAGCTGTCTATTTGGTAGCTCAACTCTATGGATTGACCTGCATCGATCACACCCAAATCGATCGACTTGTCCACCCCGTTCACGCGGTAGTAGGTGTCGGCGCCCTTATAAAAATCTGTCACGCCGGAGCTGACGAAAGTGGTACCTGCGGCGGTGCTGTTCAGTGTGGCCGAGCTGCCCCAAACAGTCGCGCCGTTTTTCTTGATGTCAAACACCACGCCGCTGGTCAGGAAGTCAGTCCCCGTCAGCGGCGAGGCTATCGAGTTGTACAGAGGGCCCGGTGTGATGTGGAAGTCAAATTTAGCCGCTTGCGCCACTGAAGTCGTATTCGAGATCGTCATCACGATCTTGAACGCGCCGCTCACGTCGTAAATGCCTCGTCCATACGACAGGCTTCCGAAGTTGCCGAGCGTCGAACCAAACGTGTGGATGCTGCCGAGGTTGGGGCCCGAGGTCAGTCCGTAGTACTGGTCTACGTTCGCGAAACCCGATGGGTCGTTTCGAGATTGAACCGTGTTCACCACCGTGGTGCCGCCCAACTGCATCTTGGCGGTTGCCTGCAATAGGTTGACCTGTGTGGCGGCCCATGCGGGGGAGCCAATTGCGCAGAGGGCTGCGGCAACGGCAACCGCGCGCAAATCAGACTGGGATTTCGAAGTGGTTTTCATGGTGCACATGGGGATTGATTAGTGAAGCCGAATTTTCGTACGCACACACCAATTTTTGCCAGCTGTGCGAGCGGAAACCCCCACTTGAGGGGTGCGCAAAACAAATTGAAAGCGTTGTCTGTCGCCTGAAAATTTGCGCTTCCGATCTCTTATTTTTCAATTCGAAACAAATAGGTTTGCTTCGCCGCAGAATTTCAGCGCCAAGCCACCTATCGCACGGCTGGGCTCAGCCTGTGGGTTGTTCTGACGCGCTGACTTCACTTTCCACAGGCCAGTCGCGGATGTAAGCCTTGAGCATGCGGTTCTCAAAATCTTGGCCGTCAACCACGGCTTTGGCCACGTCGTAAAACGAGATCACACCCATCAAAGTGCGCTGGGTCATGACGGGCATGTAGCGCGCATGGCGCTCCAGCATCATGCGGCGCACTTCGTCTATTTCGGTGTCGGGCGTGCAGGTGAGCGGATGGTCGTCCATGGCACCGCGAACCGTGGTGTTGCCCACAGAACCGCCGTTTTTGACCAGCGCCACGATCACCTCGCGAAAAGTGAGCATGCCAGTGAGATCGCCGTGATCCATCACCACCAAAGAGCCGATGTCGCGCTCGCTCATGGTGATGAGTGCGTCCTTCAATGAATGATCGGGTGTCACCGTGAAAAGCGTGCCTCCTTTGACGCGCAAGATGTCGCTGACTTTCATGAGGATCTCCTTGGGTGAGTGCGGCGGGTTACGCAACAGATGACGCGATAGATGACGCAACGCATCGCAAATCAATATAGCCCACAATCATTTGAAACATCGTCTGCGCTTACCCACCCTACTACCTCTGACAGGAGCTCGCATGCCCGGCCATTCCGACCCCGGTTTTGACACGCTGGCCCTGCACGCCGGCGCGCGGCCCGACCCTGCCACGGGTGCACGCGTCACTCCCATTCACTTGAGCACCTCGTTCGTGTTTGAAAGCACCGAGCACGCGGCTTCGCTGTTCAACATGGAGCGCGCAGGCCATGTGTACAGCCGCATTTCCAACCCGACCACGGCAGTGCTGGAAGAACGCGTGGCCGCGCTTGACGGCGGCGTGGGGGCCATCGCCACTGCCAGTGGGCAAGCGGCTTTGCACTTGGCGATTTGCACCTTGCTGGGCGCGGGCTCGCACATCGTGGCCAGCTCGGCGTTGTACGGCGGTTCGCACAATTTGCTGCACTACACCTTGTCACGCTTCGGCATCAGCACCACCTTTGTGAATCCACGCGATGTGGACGCTTGGCGCGCGGCCATACAACCCAACACCAAAATGCTGTTCGGTGAGAGCTTGGGCAATCCCGGTTTGGATGTGCTGGACATTCCCACCCTCGGTGCGCTCTCGAAGGAACACAAAATTCCGCTGCTGGTAGACAGCACTTTCACTACGCCCTATTTGATGAAGCCGCTGGAGTTAGGGGCCGACTTGGTGTTCCATTCGGCGACCAAATTTTTGTCGGGTCACGGCACGGTCATAGGCGGCGTGTTGGTAGACAGCGGGCGCATGGACTGGGACGCGTCGGACAAATTCCCCGAACTGTGCGAGCCCTACGCCGGTTTTCACGGCATGAGCTTCACGCAAGAAAGCAGCACCGATGCCTTCTTGATGCGCGCCCGCCGCGAGGGCCTGCGCGACTTCGGGGCCTGTATGAGCCCGCACACCGCGTGGCTGATTTTGCAAGGCATAGAAACGCTGCCGCTGCGCATGGCGCGGCACGTTGAGAACACGCGCAAGGTGGTGAATTTTCTGGCCGCGCACGCGATGGTCGAGCGCGTGGGCTACCCCGAGTTGGAATCGCACCCGAGCTTTGAGCTGGCCAAAAAACTGCTGCCCAAAGGTTGCGGATCGGTGTTCAGCTTTGACATCAAAGGTTCGCGTGCGCAGGGCCGCGCTTTCATCGAAGCGCTGCAAATTTTCTCGCACTTGGCCAATGTGGGCGACTGCCGTTCGTTGGTGATTCACCCTGCCTCCACCACCCACTTCCGCATGGACGACGCAGCCCTGAAGTCGGCGGGAATCACGGCGGGCACCATCCGTTTGTCGATCGGATTGGAAGATGCCGACGACTTGATTGATGACTTGAAACGTGCGCTGAAAGTCGCGCAAAAACACGCACAAGAAGTGACACAAGGCATGACACAAGAAGTGACCCAAAAAGTGACACAACAGAACGCAGTCTGATGGACCTCACCGTCAACGGCCAACGCGCCTACGCCTACACCGGCGGCAAGCCCTTCAACCCTGCCCTGCCGTGTGTGGTGTTCATCCACGGCGCCCTCAACGACCACAGTGTGTGGACTCTGCTGGCGCGCTGGTTTGCCCACCACGGCCACAGCGTGTTGGCGGTCGACTTGCCGGGCCACATGCGCAGCGCAGGCCAGCCTTTGCCCAGCGTCGAGGTGACGGCCGATTGGACGCTGGCCTTAATGGACGCAGCGCAGGTTCAACGTGCCAGTTTGGTCGGCCACAGCATGGGTTCATTGATTGCACTGCACGCCGCATCGAAAGCCCCTGAGCGCGTCACCGCGTTGGCAATGCTGGGTACTGCAGTGCCGATGAAGGTGTCGCCGGTGTTGTTGGACTTGTCACGCGACAACCCGAACGCCGCCATCGATAGGGTGGTGACGTTTTCGCACTCGACTTGGGCGGCCAAGCCGTCTTACCCAGGGCCCGGCAGTTGGTTGCGCGGTGGTTCGCGGGCGCTGATGCGCAAGGTGCAAGCGTCAAGCGCACACAGCAGTCTGTTTCACCATGACTTCAGCGTGTGCAACAACTACGTCACTGGCCTGGCGGCTGCGAAGTTGGTGACGTGCCCGGTCACGCTGATCTTGGGTCGCGCGGATCAAATGACACAGCCAAAACAAGCCAGCGACATCGCGCTGGCACTTAAAGCGTCGGTGCATGAAATCGAAGCCGGACACGCGCTATTGACAGAAGCGCCTGAGGAGTTGTTGGGCGTTCTGCGAGCCGCGTTGAAGTGAATTCAGCGCGGTGCTGACATCAACTCTTTGAGAGTCAACACATCCAACCGAG
>JANYJJ010000044.1 GCA_025358485.1 Burkholderiales bacterium
GTTGATGTGGCTCAGCGCCGAATGCAAGGTGGTGGTTTTGCCTGAGCCTGTGGGGCCCACGCACAACACCATGCCATAAGGACGTTCCACCGCTTGCATCAGCCACTTCAAGTTGAGTTCGCTCAGGCCCAACTTGGCCACTGGCAGCGGTTTGGCCGAGGCCAAAATTCGCATCACCACGTCTTCCAAACCGTTGTTGGTCGGGATGGTGGCCACGCGCAGCTCGAGCTTGTGTTTGGCCGAAAACTTGCTGAAGTTGATTTTTCCGTCTTGAGGTTTGCGCTTTTCGGAAATGTCCAAGTCGCACATGATTTTGATGCGTGCCGCCATGGCGCTGCGGTAGGTTGGCGGCAGTTCCAAGTGGGTGCGCATCAGGCCGTCTTTGCGAAAGCGCACGCGTATTTTTTCGCGGCCTGGGTCGCTTTCAATGTGAATGTCCGACACGCCTTGTTTGGCCGCGTCGATGATGATGCTGTTGATCAAGCGCACCAAGGAGTTGTCCGACTGCTCGATGGCTTTTTCTTCCGGGCCTTCGGCGTCCGAGCCCTCCTTTTCAAGGGCCTCCATCAAACTGTCGGTATCGATGTTGCCGAAGCTTGAATCCAACCCCGTGCCGTCGATGCGTTCGTCGGGTGCCGCGCCGACTTTTTGGTAAGCCGCCCACAAGCTGTCGTTCATCGAGCGCGCTTTGGCCAACACCGGAATCACTTTGGTGCTGGCACTGAATTCAAGCTCGTCTGCCGCCGCGCTCAAGATGGCCGGGTTGGCCATTGCCACCACCATGCGGCCTTCGCGCAGCATCAGTGGCAAGGCCTGCAAACGTGCGGCGGTGGCATAAGGCACGCGGTTCAGGGCATCCAGCTCGACCGGAAAACTGTCGACATCGACGACGGGGTAGCCCATTTTGCGTGCCAGCGCACTTTGCAGGTCAGTGCGAGAGACCACGCCCATGCGCACCAGCAATTCGCCCAATGGCGTGTCGCGGTCTGCTTTTTGCTGACCCAGCGCGTCGTTGAGTTGATCGTCCGACACCAAGCGCAGCGACACCAAAGCCTCACCCAAGCGCATCGGCGGCATGTGCGATTGACGCTCAAGGGCTTCGAGCAACTGCTGCGGCGTCACAACTTGCTTTTGTAGCAGCAAGTCGCCAATTTTTTGCTGTCGCAGTCGTTGTTGTTCTTGCGCCGCTTCTTCGACTTGCTCGGCTGTGGCCGATTGCTGCGCCACCAACACCTCGCCGATGCGCGCACCAATTTCAAAATGACTGAATGCAGTCCTTGGAACGAAAAGGCGCTGCACGCTCACGTCCGTCAGGCGTGTGCCGTTTTCAATGTGTGGGGGGTAAAGGAACACGCCGAAATCCACCTCAACAAAACCCACGGTTTGGCCTTCGAGCGGCGTGCCTTGTTTCAGCGTGACTTTGTAGGGTGTGACGGTGCGATCAAATCGTTGGTCAGCGCTGCCGTCTGAGGAAGCGCTGGAATCGGGGCGAAGCGGGGTTGTCAACCTCAGGCAGCAAAACTGCTCAAATTTGAGCGGCATGGATGTGCGTGACGGTGGCACCTGCACCGTGGCGCGAGCCTCGGACGGGGCGAACTTCAACATTTGGCCTTGCACACGGCTGCCGTTCAACCCCACCACTTCACAAGCCAAGGCTTCGTCTTGCGGTCGCGCTCTGGAAAAGCACGCCAATGGCGGTGCTGGCCAGCAAAAAGGCAGGTCTTCCTGCAGCGTCAGTTGAAGATCGAATGCGGGCGGTTCCGTCGGCTCGTGGCTCGGCGCACTCGCACTCGCCGCAACGCCGTCCGGGCTGGCCATGCCCTCCAGACCTTCGGGCACAGGATTCCACTGCAGGGGGACAGACAGATCAGCCATGGCACTTGCTCGCTCTCTCGGTTGGAACTTCGACCCTCGATATTAGGCAAGGCGGTCGAAGTTCAGCGGCGAAACAAGGGCGGGGAAGGGCGTCAGTTCAAGCCTTCATTTGCGCTGGCAAAAACGTGATGATTTGCGGGAAGGCATACAGCAACAGCACCATGGCCACCATCAACAAGAAGAAGGGAAACGCGGCTTTGGCGATGTAGCCAATTTGGTGTTTGGTCATGCCCTGCATCACAAACAGGTTGAAGCCCACAGGCGGCGTGACCTGCGCCATTTCCACCACGATGACGATGAAGATTCCAAACCACAGCGGGTCGATTCCGGCTTTTTGAATGGTCGGCATGATGACGCCCATGGTGAGCACGACCATGGAAATGCCGTCCAAGAAACAGCCCAAGATCACGTAGAAAACCGTCAACGCCATGATGAGCTGGAACTTGCTCAAGCCCAGCGTGGCAATCCATTCGGCCAGATGGCGTGGCAGGCCGATGTAACCCATGCTGAGCGTTAAAAACGCCGCACCCGCAAGGATCATCGCGATCATGCAGTACAGCCGCGTGCCGCCCATCAGCGATTCTTTGAAGGTGTTCCAGCTCATAGAGCCTTGCACGGTAGACAGCACCAAAGCGCCCACCACGCCCAAGCCTGCGGCCTCGGTGGCGGTGGCGACACCGGTGTAGATGGAACCCAGCACCGCCGTGATGAGCAAGATCACGGGGATGAGATTGCGCGACTCAGACACTTTCTGCGCGAAGCTCATCGGCGCGTCTGCTGGTGGAATCAACTCGGGATGGCGCAGCGACCAAAACGCGATGTAGCCAGAAAAAATCAACGCCAACAAAATGCCCGGAATGACCCCGGCGATGAACAAATCGGCAATCGACACGTCGGCCGTCACGCCGTAAACAATCATGATGATGGACGGCGGGGTGAGCAGCCCCAAGGTGCCTGCACCGGCCAGCGAGCCAACCGACATGATCTCGGGGTAGCCGCGTTTGCGCAGCTCGGGCAAGCTCATTTTTCCGATGGTGGCGCAGGTGGCTGCGCTCGACCCCGACACCGCCGCGAAGATGGCGCAGCCCACCACGTTCACATGCAGCAAACGCCCTGGCAGGTTTTGCATCCACGGTGCCAAGCCGCGAAACATGTCTTGGCTCAAACGCGTGCGAAACAAAATCTCGCCCATCCAAATGAACAGCGGCAAAGCTGTCAACGTCCAGCTGGACGACGAACCCCAAATCGTCACCGCCATCGCGTCACCGGCCGGGCGCGCGCTGAAAAGCTGCATGCCTATCCAGGCCACGCCAGACAAGGTCAAGCCTATCCACACGCCGCTGCCCAAGATGAGAAACAGGCTGCCAATCAGCAGCGCCGTGATGAGAACGTCATTCATCGCTGGCTAGTCATTTTTTGGAGTTACTCATTTCTGGAGGCCTCGTCAGAGGTGGGCACGATGCGTTGTCCGCGCAACTCCAGCACCAGCTCATCAATGAAGGCCACTGCCAAAATCACCGTGCCAAGCGCCATGCTCAACTGCGGCAACCACAGCGGCGTGGCGTCATTGCTGGTGGAAATGTCGTGAAAGGCATGCGACTGCCAAGCCAACTTGCAGCTGTAGAAGGCCGACAAGGCAGCCAAGCAAGCGGCCGCAAAAAGCGCCCACACCTCGAAGCCTTTTTTCCAAGCGCCAGTCAGAGAGCCCAGCACCAAAGTCACGCGGATGTGCTCACCGCGTTTCAGCGTGTGGGCCAGGGCCAAAAAACCAGCCCCCGCCATCATGTAACCGGCATACGCATCGATGCCGGGCACGTTGAAATGAAGCTGCCGCCCGAGGATGGACAGCATCACCATCACCAACAACATCACCATGAACACCGCCGCCAAAGCCGCAGCACCGTCGTATAAAAAATCCAGCGTTTTGCGCATGTGGGTTCAAGGTTTTGGGCTCGGGCCTTTGATTACATCTTCTTGTAGGCGTCAACCACCGCCTGGCCTTCAGGCCCAGCCTTTTCCAGCCACTCTTTCAGCATGGTGTCGCCAACCTTTTTCATGTCGGTTTTCAGTTGCGCAGGCGGCACCACAATATTCATGCCGTTCTTTTTCAGCAGGTCGATGTACTCGGTGTTCTTGGCTCTGGAGGTGATCCAACCACGCGCTTCGGCGTCGGCACCGGCCTTCAGCACCGCGGCTTGCGTGGGTTTGTCCAGCGCATCAAATGCAGCCCTGTTCATCAGCACGCCGTTCTTCGGCAACCAAGCCTGCGTGTCGTACCAGTACTTGATGTGCTCGTAGGTTTTGGTGTCGTATCCGGTGGCACCCGACGACATGTAGCTTTCCACCACGCCAGTGGCCATGGCCTGCGACAACTCAGCCGCTTGAACGGTGACGGGCTGCGCGCCCACCAGCTCAGCGATTCGGGCTGTGGCGGGGCTGTAAGCGCGCCATTTCACGCCCTTCAAATCGGCGGCTGAGGTGATCGGCTTTTTCACGTAAATGCCCTGCGGCGGCCAAGCCACCGCATAGAGCAACATCATTCCTTGTTCGGCCAGCTTCTTTTCTAGCGCAGGCTTCTGGGCCTTGTAGAGCTTGGCCGATTCTTCATAGCTGTCGGCCAAAAACGGCAGGCCGTCGGTGCCAAAAATCTGCCATTCGTTTTGGTAGTTGGCCAGCAAGATTTCACCCATTTGCGCCTGACCGCCTTGCACCGCGCGCTTGATTTCAGGCGCTTTGAACAGCGACGCGTTCGAGTGCACCGTGATCTTCAGCTTGCCCGCTGTGGCTTTGTCCACGTCGGCTGCAAACTGCATCAGGTTTTCAGTGTGGAAGTTGGTGTTGGGATACGCCGAAGGCAAGTCCCACTTGGTTTGGGCGAAGGCGGTGCTGCTGAAAGCGAACGACGCACCGAACGCGATTCGGGCGATGAGGGCAGTATGAGCAAAGCGCATGAATAAATCTCCAATGAAACAAGCCTCGTAGGTTAATCGGCGTTTGCGTCGCGCAACATTGGGGCTTACGCGTTTGCACGAATTCAAAGCGCGTGCGGTCAAGTTTCTTCACTCTCAATCTACGCCATGAACCCACGATTTGTTGAAGCGTTTTACTGGGTGGTGTCGCTGAAAAGCGTGTCGCGTGCGGCGGAAAAACTGTTCATTACGCAATCTGCCATGTCCAGCCGCATCGCGGCTTTGGAAGAAGAACTCGGTGTGCTGTTGCTTGACCGCCGCGACAAGCAGTTCCGCTTGACCGTTGCTGGCATGCGCTTCTTCAGCCACGCGCAGCGGCTGCTGGCATTGCACCGCGACATCAAAACCGAGATGGGTGCGGGCACGCCGCGCACGGTGTCGCTGCGCATCGGTGCCATTGAATCGGTGCTGCATTCCTGGTTGATCGATTGGGTGCAGCACATGCGCAAAACGCAACCCGAATTTGAGTTGGAGCTGACGGTGGAAACCACGCCGGTGCTGGTCGATCAAGTGCGCCGCGGCAGGCTGGATTTGGCCTTTGCGGCGCTGCCGTCGTCTGGCGAAGGTCTGCGCAGCCGCGCGCTGCCCAGCATGGACATGGTGTTTGTCGGCCACGCCGATTTGCACCGGAAACGGCGCTACACCTTGGCGGAATTGGCAGCGCTGGACTTGCTGACATTTCAGCGCAGCTCGCAGCCGCATGTGGCCTTGCTGGACTTGCTTCGCAGCAACGGCATCGAGGTTGGTCGCTTGCATTCCATCTCATCGATATCGGCCATGGTGCAGCTGGTGGAAGGCGGTTTTGGCGTGGCCACGCTGCCGTCGGCCGCGGTGGCGCGCTTGGCCCCGCGTTTTGCGCTGAAAGCGCTGAAGTGCGATGCCGCCTTGCCTGCCTTGCCCATCCACGCCAGCTACCGCGAAGACCCGACGTCGGTGGTGGCGCAGGCGGTGGTCGAAGAAGTTTTGACCTATCTGGGCGTGGCCGTCTTGGCGAAGAGAAATTCAGCATCAAAAAAAGTGATGAACTGAGCGAAATATTTTTTGTTTGATTTCGTCAATGCGGCTCAACACAATCCGGCCCAGCCCCTCAAAGCCCGATTGCTGGAGTCCCCTTGAAGTCAACCGCCACCCCCCTGACCGATGTCCGCGCCGCGATCCGCAGCGGTCGCTTTACCGGCCACACCAGCGGCGTGGCGCAGGATCATGTGCAGGGCAATGTGGTCATCCTTCCCGAGACTTTGGCAGCAGATTTTTTGCGTTTTTGCCAGCGCAATCCCAAGCCCTGCCCTTTGCTGGCAGTGTCGGAACCCGGCGACCCCATGTTGGCGGCTTTGGGCAGCGACATTGACATTCGCACCGACGTGCCGCGCTACCGCGTTTGGAAACAGGGCGAAATTGTCGATGAGCCCACCGACATCAGCGCGCTGTGGCGGCCCGATTTGGTGACTTTCGTGCTGGGCTGCTCGTTCTCGTTCGAGCAGGCCTTGCTTGACGACGGCCTGCGTCTGCGGCACATCACTGAAGGCAAAAACGTGGCCATGTACCGCAGCAACATCGCCACCGCAGCAGCCGGGGTTTTTCATGGCCCGATGGTGGTGTCGATGCGCCCGATGAGCGCTGCTGCTGCCATCCGTGCCATTCAGATCACTTCGCGCTTTCCTACCGTTCACGGCGCGCCGATTCACATGGGCGATCCAGCCTTGATCGGCATTGCCGACCTGGCCAAGCCCGACTACGGCGATGCGGTTGCGGTCATGCCGGATGAGCTGCCCGTTTTTTGGGCTTGTGGCGTCACGCCGCAAGCTGCTTTGCTGCAGGCGCGACCCGATTTCGCGATCACCCATGCGCCGGGTGCCATGTTGATCACCGATTGGCTGAACCACCGCTTGGCTATTTTTTAGCGAGCAAGCTCACCGTGTTTTTTTGAGTCGCGCGGTGTTGGCCGCCCGTGCGATGTTGTCGATGCAAGGCGCTTGGCCGCGCAACCCCATTCACCCAACTGCACCCCTAACCGCTCGGAGTTTTCAATGACCACTGAACGCTTTCCCAAATTCTTCAAGTTCGCCCTGACAACCGTCGGTCTGTCTTTGTCGATGGGCCTTGCGGGGTCTGCCGGTGCGCAAACGCAAATGCAAACGCAAGCGCAAGCGCCATCGGCCGAAATCAAAATCGGCGTGGTGTACCCGCTGACCGGAGCCGCAGCGTCAAGCGGTGCCGAGATGCGTGCGGCGCTCGAACTCGCGGCCGACATCATCAACAACGGGGCCAAGGGCATCCCCAATTTGCCGTTCTCAGCGGGCGGCGGATTGCCCAATTTGAAGGGCGCCAAGATCAAACTGGTGTTCGCCGATCACCAGGGCAACCCGCAAACCGGTGCCAGTGAAACCGAGCGCCTGATCAGCCAGGAAAAAGTGGTGGCCATGGTGGGTGCGTACAACAGCAACGTCACCGCCACCGCCAGCCAGGTGGCCGAGCGCAGCAAGATTCCATTCCTGAACCCCGAGTCTTCGTCGCCCAGTCTGACGGCCAGAAGCTTCAAGTGGTTCTTCCGCGTGACGCCGCATGAAGAGCTTTTCGTGCAAAGCTTCTTTGAGTTCCTCAAAGAAATGAAAGAGAAAAAAGGGGTTGCAGTACAGCGCATCGCCTTGATGAACGAGAACACCTTGTTCGGCAACGACACCACCAAGCTTGAAAGCAAACTGGCCAACGATTTAGGCTACAAATTGGTCAGCAGCGTGGCCTATCCCGCCAAGAGCACGCAATTGACGTCTGAAGTACAAACGTTGAAGGCCAGCGCACCGCAGGTGGTGATGCAAGCCTCGTATTTGGGCGATGCCTTGTTGGCCATGAAGACCTACAAGGAGTTGGGTTTCCTACCCGACATGATCATGGCCAACGGTGCCGGGTTTTCTGACACGGAGTTCATCAAGACCTTGGGCAAGGACGCCGACTTCATCATCAGTCGCGACATTTGGGCGCTCGACATGGCGGCGCAAAACCCGCTGATCAAACAGGTCAACGACTTGTTCCGCTCGCGCAACAAGATCGATTTCACCGGTAACTCGTCGCGCACCTTCACCGGCTTGATGGTGCTGGCCGATGCCATCAACCGTGCTGGCTCGACCGAGCCCGAAGCCATTCGCAAGGCACTGGTTGAAACCAACATCCCAGGCAACAAACTCATCATGCCGTGGAAGGGTGTGAAGTTCGACGAGACCGGCCAGAACGTGAACGGTTCAGGCATTTTGGTGCAGATCATCGACGGCAAGTACACGACCATTTGGCCGTTTAACGTGGCCACCAAAGACGTGGTGTGGCCGATGCCGAAATGGGATCAGCGCAAGTAAAACGCTCATACAACACCGAGGCTTGCAACCCTGCCGCGGCGCTGATCGCGCGGGGCCTGCTCGGCCTGACCGCCCTGACACATGGTTCGGCGCTCTGCGCAAAAGCTGGGACTTTGCATGACCTTGGAAATACTGCTGCAAACGCTCGCCTCCGGCGTGCTGATCGGCTTGATTTACTCGCTGGTGGCCATTGGCCTGACCATGATTTTCGGTGTTATGGACATCGTCAATTTCGCCCACGGCGAATTCTTGATGCTGGGCATGTACGCCAGCTTTTGGATGTTTTCTCTGTACGGACTCGACCCGCTGCTCACGCTGCCACTGACCACGCTGCTGCTTTTTTGCTTTGGCGTTTTGCTGTACTTGGTCGTGATCCGCCGCATCATTGATGCGCCCATGCTCAGCCAGATTTTTGCCACCTTCGGCTTGATGTTGCTGCTGCGCGGCGTGGCTCAATTTTTGTGGAAGCCCGACTTTCGCTCGGTCGAAAACTCATGGGTCAGTGGCAGCTTCAAACTGGCCGGTTTGCAGTTGGGCAAGCCGCAATTGGTGGCAGGCATCGGGGCCATCGTCATCACCGGCGCGGTGTATCTTTTTTTGCACCGCACCAAGGCAGGTGCTGCGTTGGAAGCCACAGCCGCCGACAAGGAAGCAGCGCGCCTCATGGGCATTGACTCCAACCGCATGTTCGCCTTGGCCTGGGGCATAGGCGCGGCTTGCGCAGGCGCGGCTGGGGTGTTGCTGTCCACCTTTTTCCCGATATTTCCAGAGGTCGGTGCGACCTTCATCTTGCTGGCGTTCGTGGTGGTCAATCTGGGCGGCTTCGGCAGCGTGTCAGGTGCGTTTTGGGGCGGCATCATTGTTGGCGTTACCGAAGTGATGGGCGGTTTGCTGCTCGGGCCGCAGTACAAGATGGCTATCGTGCTGACTCTTTTTCTTGGGGTGTTGATGTTCCGGCCGCAAGGTTTGATGGGCAAAAGCTGATGCGCAAAGGTCGAGCATGAACAACAAGACTTTTTCCGGGCCCCCGGCCGCGCGCGGCAACGCCACGGTTTCCACGTTGGTGCTTTGCGCCGTCGCATTGATCTGTGTTGTGCTGCCTTTCGTGGTCAGCAGTCCCAGTTACATGAATTTGGCCATCTTGGTGTTGATGGCGGCTCAACTTGGTGTCGCCTGGAATGTCCTCGGAGGCTACGCGGGACAGGTCTCGCTGGGCCATGCAGCGTTTTACGGACTCGGCGCGTATGCGTCTACCTTGCTGACCTTGAAATTTGGTTTCAACCCCTGGCTGGGCATGCTGGCGGGCGGGCTGATTGCCGCCGTGCTGAGCGTCGGATTCGGGTGGTCGTGTCTGCGCCTCAAGGGACATTATTTCGCGATGGCCACCATCGCCGTGGCAGAAATTCTGCAAATCGTTTTTACCAACTGGGAATTTGCAGGCGCTGCCGTCGGTTTGACGCTGTCGATGGACAAAACCGGTTGGGCGCACATGGTGTTTTCCGACAAGACACCGTATTACTGGCTGGCGCTGGGACTGCTGGTGGTGACCTTGGCGGCCACTGTGGCCATTGAACTCAGCCACTTGGGCTACTACCTCAGAGCCATCAAGGACGAGCCCGACGCGGCGCGAAGCATTGGTGTGGACATTGCACGGTACAAACAAATCGCTTTGTCCATCAGCGCCTTCTTCACGGCGCTCGGCGGCAGTTTGTACGCCCAAAAAGAGCTGTACATCGACCCAGGCTCGGTGCTGTCAACTGCCATGTCGATCAAGATGGCGTTGGTGTCTATTTTGGGCGGCGTGGGCACACTGTTCGGGCCGGTGGTGGGCGCGGTGGTGCTCACCACCATCGAAGAGGTGACCCGGTCAAGCTTCGGCGGTTCGGGCAAGGGCACCGACCTCATCATCTACGCCGGGCTCATTGTGGTGATCGCGGTTTTCTACCCCAGCGGATTGCTCGGCTGGTGGCGAGCCCGTGTCGAGCGCGGCCGTGCCAATCTGGCACGCGACAGCGACAGCGCGCAACTCGACAAGGAAGGCGCACGATGAGCCTCCTCGAACTGCATGCAGTGACGAAGAAATTCGGCGGTCTCACGGCGAACCAAGATGTTTCGTTCACGCTGGAGGCTGGCCAGATTGCCGGATTGATCGGGCCCAACGGCGCAGGTAAAACCACCGTCTTCAATTGCGTGGCCGGTTTTTACGCGCCAACTTCCGGCACCATCAAACTCGAAGGCCGCGACATCACCGGAATGCCGCCCGAAGCGTGCGCCCGAGCTGGCGTGGCGCGCACGTTTCAAATCGCCCGCACGTTCACCAGCATGACGGCGCTCGAAAATGTGACCACCGGCGCTTTGCTGACCCAACGCCGAGTTCCCCTGGCGCGGGAGCTGGCGATGCAGTGGTTGAGTTTTGTCGGGCTCGACCGCTTTGCCAACAAGCCGGCCGGCAGCATGACCATCAGTGAGCAGCGCCGATTGGCTGTGGCGCGTGCTCTGGCCATCGGTCCGAAGCTGTTGCTGATGGACGAGGTGATGGCAGGGCTCAACCCCAGTGAGGTGCGCGACATGGTCGAAGTGGTGTTGAAGATCCGCAGCACTGGCGTGGCGTGCTTGATCGTGGAGCATGTGCTCGAAGGCATCATGCCCATCGCTGACAAGATCGTGGTGCTGGACCGGGGCGTGAAGATTGCCGACGGCACGCCTGCTGAGGTGTCGCGCAATCCCCAGGTGATCACGGCTTATCTCGGAGACGAGCTTTGAACGCGCTCGAGCCCGCATCGAATTCCGTGCCGCGCGCCAATGCGCAGTCCGATGCGGGCGGCCCTGCAAAACCAGTTCGCGGCGCGCGCTTGCAGGCCAGCGGCCTACGCGTGAGCTACGACGGCGTGTTGGCATTGTCCGACGTGAGCATCGTGGTGGAGCCGGGTCGCATCGTGGCGCTGGTCGGCGGCAACGGCAACGGCAAGTCCACCACGTTGCGCGCTATCGCTGGATTGAACCGGCTGGACGACGGTGCGTTGGTGTTCGACGGTCAGCCCATCCACACGTTGCCGGCTCACCTGCGTGTGCCCCTGGGCATGTCGCTGGTGCCCGAGGGGCGCAGACTGTTTCCACGCCACACCGTGCGGCGCAATCTTGAGCTTGGCGCTTACACCCGAGATGACAAAGACGAGGTGGCCGACAGCATTGCCAAGATGCTGGACACCTTCCCAATTTTGCGAGAACGCGCAGACCAACTCGCTGGCACCATGAGTGGTGGCGAACAGCAGATGCTGGCCATCGCGCGCGGCCTGATGGCCAAGCCGCGGTTGCTGATGCTGGATGAACCGTCTTGGGGCATTGCGCCGAAGTTCGTGACAAAGGTGCTGGACGTGATTCAGCAAGTCAACGCCACTGGCGTGTCGATCTTGCTGGTCGAGCAAAACCTGCACAAGGCACTGGGCATTGCACACCATGGCTACGTGATCCAGACCGGCCGCATCGTGATGCAAGGCGACGCGCAAGCCTTGCTGCACGACGAGCAAGTGAAAAAAATCTACCTCGGGTTGTGACGCCCAGCGGCGAATGCACATCAAGAACGAAAAAATGAAACCCTCTGAAGCCTCCATCGCGCAACGCTGGCAGTTCTGGATCGACCGTGGCGGCACCTTCACCGACGTGGTGGGCAAACGCCCCGACGGCAGCTTGGTGACGCACAAATTGCTGAGCGAAAACCCTGAACAGTACCGAGACGCAGCAGTCGCGGGCATGCGCCATTTGCTGGGTTTGCAGGCCGGCCAGGCCATCAGCCCCGACCTTGTTGAGTGCGTGAAGATGGGCACCACCGTGGCCACCAACGCGCTGCTGGAACGCAAGGGCGAGCCTACGTTGTTGGTGACCACGCGCGGCTTTCGCGATGCGCTGCGCATTGCTTACCAAGACCGCCCGAAAATTTTTGAGCGCCACATTGTTTTGCCCGAGCTGCTTTACTCACGCGTGATTGAAGCGGTCGAGCGTGTGGGCGCGCACGGCGAGGTGGAACAAGTGCTGGACGAAGCGCATCTGCGTGAGCGCCTGTGGGCCGCGTTTGACGCTGGTTTGCGCAGCGTGGCCATTGTTTTCATGCACGGCTATCGCTACCCAACGCATGAGTTGGCAGCGGCGCGTCTGGCGCGCGAGGCGGGCTTCACGCAGGTCAGCGTGTCGCATCAGGTCAGCCCGCTGATGAAGCTGGTGAGCCGCGGCGACACCACGGTGGTAGATGCGTATTTGTCGCCCATCTTGCGTCGCTATGTTGAACAAGTGGCGGCTGAGATGCCCGGCGTGAAGTTGTATTTCATGCAGTCGTCGGGCGGCTTGACCGATGCCCATGTGTTCCAAGGCAAAGACGCCATCTTGTCGGGCCCGGCCGGCGGGATTGTGGGCATGGTGCGCACCGCGCAACTGGCCGACATCGACCGCGTGATTGGCTTTGACATGGGCGGCACGTCTACTGACGTGAGCCACTTTGCCGGTGAGTTTGAGCGTGCGTTTGAAACCCAAGTGGCGGGCGTTCGCATGCGCGCGCCGATGATGAGCATTCACACCGTGGCCGCAGGTGGAGGTTCGGTGTTGAGTTTTGACGGTGCGCGTTTTCGCGCGGGGCCGCAAAGCGCGGGGGCCAATCCGGGGCCGGCCTGCTACCGGCGTGGTGGGCCGTTGGCAGTGACCGATGCCAACGTGATTGTCGGCAAAATTCAGCCGGCTTACTTTCCCAAAGTGTTTGGGCCGCAGGCGAATGAATTGCTCGACGCGCAGGTGGTGGCTGACAAATTCACCGCCATGGCGCAAGACATAGAACGCCTCACCGGGGCGAAGCGCAGTCCTGAAGAAGTCGCTGAAGGCTTCATCGACATCGCCGTGGGTGCGATGGCCAATGCCATCAAAAAAATCTCGGTGGCGCGCGGTTACGACGTGACGCGCTACACCTTGCAGTGTTTCGGCGGCGCAGGCGGACAGCACGCTTGCCGCGTGGCCGACGCTTTGGGCATGACGCGCGTGTTTGCGCACCCGCTGGGGGGCGTGCTGTCGGCCTACGGCATGGGCCTGGCCGACCAAGGCGTGATGCGTCAAGCCGCCATAGAAAAGCCGCTGCTTGATGCGCTTGAAGTGATGCGCACGCGCTTGGATGAATTGAGCGCCGCAGCAGCTGACGAATTGATGCGTCAAGGCGTGGGCAGCGGTGCGCTCAAAGTGCACCAGCGCGTGCACGTGCGCTACGAAGGAACCGATGCAGCCTTGGTGGTGCCGCATGGCAGCGCGGCAGGCATACAAACCGCGTTTGAAGCCGCATATCGCCAACGCTTTGCGTTTTTGATGAGCGAGCGGCGCTTGATCGTGGAGGCCGTCTCAGTTGAGGCCATCGCAGCAGGAGACGCCCCTGACGAGAAGCGTCACGCCGTTGTCGCGTCAGGCGCTGCGCCGTCTGCGGCCAGCGTGCGCATGTTCAGCGGCGGCAGGTGGTGGGACGCGGCTTTGGTGGTGCGAGAAGACACACGCCCTGGCCACGTCATCAGCGGCCCGGCCATCATTGCCGAGAAGAACGCCACCACGGTGATCGAACCCGGTTGGCAAGCGCGCGTCACCGCCTTGGATCATTTGGTGATCGACCGTGTTGAAGTGCGTGAGGCGCGCGTGGTTGGCGGTTTGCAAGCGATAGGCACTCAGGTAGACCCGGTGATGTTGGAGGTGTTCAACAACCTGTTCATGAACATTGCCGAGCAAATGGGTTTGCAACTTCAAAACACTGCCTACTCGGTCAACATCAAAGAGCGGCTGGATTTTTCTTGCGCGCTGTTTGATGCGCAGGGCAATTTGATTGCGAATGCGCCGCACATGCCAGTGCATCTGGGCTCGATGAGCGAGTCGATCAAAACAGTGGTGGCGCGCAATGCAGGCACGATGAAGCCGGGCGATGTGTACGCGCTGAATGACCCGTATCACGGCGGAACGCATTTGCCCGATGTGACCGTTGTGACGCCCGTGTACTTGGATGTTGCTGGTGTGGCCCCCTCCCCTGGACGGGGAGGGCTGGGGAGAGGTGAAAGCTTGTCAGTCAGTCCCCAAGTGTTCGACGCTTCCACCTCCTCCCCAACCCTCCCCCTGCAAGGGGGAGGGACCCAAGAAGTGGGGGCGCATGCACCGTTGTTCTACGTCGGCTCGCGCGGCCATCACGCCGACATCGGCGGCATCACCCCCGGTTCGATGCCGCCGTTTTCGACCCGCATCGAAGAAGAAGGTGTGCAGATCGACAACTTCAAGTTGGTGGACGCTGGCGTTTTGCAAGAGGAAAAAATGCTGGCGCTTTTGCGCAGCGGTGCGCACCCTTCACGCAATCCAGCGCAAAACATCGGCGACTTGAAAGCGCAAATCGCCGCCAACGAGAAGGGCGTTCAAGAGCTGCGCAAGATGGTGGAACAGTTCGGCCTGCCCGTCGTGCAGGCCTACATGGGCCACGTGCAAGACAACGCCGAAGAATCGGTGCGGCGCGTCATCACGCAATTAAAGGACGGCGCGTTCAGCCTGCCGCTGGACAACGGCGCGCACATCGATGTGGCCATCCGCGTGAACGCAAAAGACCGCAGCGCCGCGATCGACTTCACCGGCACGTCGGCGCAACTCACCAACAATTTCAACGCGCCCACTGCGGTCTGCATGGCCGCGGTGCTGTATGTTTTTCGCACGCTGGTGAACGACGACATCCCGTTGAACGCCGGTTGCTTGAAGCCCATCAAGGTCATCATTCCTGAAGGCTCGATGTTGAACCCGCACCCGCCCGCGTCGGTGGTGGCGGGCAATGTGGAAACCTCCACCTGCATCACCAACGCGCTGTACGGCGCGCTCGGTGCCATGGCCGCAGGCCAGTGCACGATGAACAATTTCACCTTTGGCAATGCGCGTTATCAGTACTACGAAACCATCTCTGGCGGCAGCGGTGCCGGGCCCACATTCAACGGCAGCAGCGTGGTGCAAACGCACATGACCAACTCGCGCCTGACTGACCCCGAGGTTCTGGAATTTCGCTTCCCTGTGCGGCTGGAGAGTTATGCCATCCGCAAAGGCTCGGGCGGCAAGGGTCAGTTCGCAGGCGGTGACGGCGGCGTGCGGCGCCTGCGGTTTTTAGAGCCCATGACGGCGTCGATCTTGTCCAACGGCCGCACCGTGCCCGCCTTCGGCATGAACGGCGGCGCAGCAGGTGGCGTGGGCTCGGCGCGTGTGGAGCGTGCCGACGGGAAGGTTGAAGCCTTGAACCACATTGCCTCGGTAGAAATGCAGACAGACGATGTTTTCGTGATCGAAACCCCAGGCGGCGGAGGGTTTGGCCAGGCCGTGTGAGCAGCGTGCTTTCGGTTCGACACAAAGCGGCTGACTCGATGGCTGGCGCGCTCGCTGGCTTGCTGCCTGGAGTCTTGTGGTCACACCCGGGGCTGTGCGCACACGCCGTTTGAAAGGAGTTGGCCTGCGCACCGACTGAGCTGACACCGCGTGTTGGAACCCGCGGTCGATACACTTGATCGGCGTCGCGACTTCGCCGACGAAGTTGCCCATTCAGCCTTTCAAAATCACCATGCCCATCTCGATCCCCAACGCTTTCCAGATTGATCGTCGACGTCTCCTTGCCGCGTCCGCATCCCTGCCTTTCACCGGCCTTTTGGCCAATGCTGCGCAAGCTGCTGGCGTCACCGCGGCAGACTGGCCCGCCACATTGCGCACCGCGCGCGGCCAAACGGTGTACTTCAATGCGTGGGCCGGCAGCGAGCGCATCAACGCTTATCTGCAATGGGCGGCCGTTGAGCTGGAGAAAAGACACGGCGTGAAGTTGGAACACGTGAAGGTGTCTGACACCGCCGAGGTGGTCAAGCGCGTGCGTGCTGAAAAGCAAGCCGGACGCAACACCGACGGCTCGGTCGATGCGGTGTGGATCAACGGCGAGAACTTTTTGGCCATGCGCCGCGACGCCTTGTTGTTTGGGCCTTTCGCTGAAGCCTTGCCCAACTTCGCAAATGTGGACACCGTCGGCAAGCCCACCACCCGCATCGACTTTTCGCAAGCGGTGGACGGCATGGAAGCGCCTTGGGGCATGGCCCAACTCACGTTTTTTGCCGACAGCAAAGTCGTGACCCAAGCGCCTCGCAGCATGGCCGAATGGGTGGCATACGCCAAGGCCAAACCAGGTCGCATGACCTATCCCAAACCGCCCAACTTTCACGGCACCACATTTTTGAAACAGATGCTGCTTGAAGCCGTTAGCAGCACCAGCGCAGACCGTGCGGCCTTTTATCAACCTGTGAAGTCCGATGAGTTTGCCAAGCTCACCGCCCCGCTGTGGGCCACGCTGGACGGCGTTCACCCCAAACTGTGGCGCGAAGGCAAACAGTTCCCGGCCACCAACGCGGCCATGCGCCAAATGCTGTCTGACGGCGAGCTGCACATCAGCCTCACCTTCAACCCGAACGAAGCCGCCAATGAGATCGCTGCCAAGCGCTTGCCCGAATCGGTGGTGAGTTGGCAGCACACAGCCGGCACTCTGGGCAACACCCACTTTTTGGCCATCGCCTACAACGCCCGCGCCAAAGAAGGCGCGCAAGTGCTCATCAACTTTTTGATGTCACCCGAGGCGCAGGCGCGCAAGGCCAACATTCAGTTTTGGGGCGACCCGACGGTGTTGGCGGTAGACCGTTTGCCCGCCGCCGACAAGGCCTTGTTCGCACAAGGCGCAGCACCTGGCACCGTGCTGCAAGCCGCACCGGCGTTGGCGGAGCCACATGCGTCGTGGGTAGAAGCGCTTGAGCGCGAATGGTTGAAACGTTACGGTCAGTGAAGCAGCGGCAAGCGGCGTGGCGCATCACTTGGTGGTGGCTACCCGCCTCGGTGTTCGGCCTGCCGTTGTTGACGGCGCTGGGCTTGGGCGTGGCGCAAGCCGCCGACCTTGCGGCGTGGTCGGCCCTGTTGGCTGACAGCCAATTTGCGCCCGCTTTGCGCTTGAGTCTGTGGACAGGCACTGCTGCATCACTGCTCGCTTTGATGTTGACCGTCGGCACCGTCACGCGCCTGCACGGCACGCGCCATTGGCGCACGATGCAAGCCGCACTCAGCCCCGTTTTGGCGGTGCCGCACGCCGCGTTTGCAGTCGGGCTGGCCTTGTTGTTGATGCCCAGCGGTTGGTTGTCGCGCTGCATAGCGCCGCTGATGGGTTGGCAATCACCGCCTGACGTGGCCACGGTGCAAGACCCCTGGGGCATCACTTTGATTTTCGGTTTAGTGTTGAAAGAGCTGCCGTTTTTGCTGCTGAACGTGGTGGCGCAATTTCAAAAAGTGGGGCAGGGCGCCGAGCTGACCCGGCACTTGCAAGTGGCTGCCAGTTTGGGCTACAGCGCCCGCAGCACCTGGCTGCGCGTGCTGTGGCCGCAACTGTTGCCGCGCTTGGCCTTGCCGCTGTTGGCGGTGTGGGCCTACAGCTTCACTGTCGTCGACATGGCCTTGGTGCTGGGCCCCACGCGCCCGCCCACGCTGGCTGTGCTCGCGTGGCAATGGCTGCAAGACAGCAGCGACGCGGTGAACCGGCAGGGCGCTGCTGCGGCGCTGTTCCTTACGGCAGCGATGGTGGTGGCGGCACTGCTGTGTGTCGCTTCAGTCTTCGCGCTGCGCGGAATGTTCACGCAGCGTTGGACGCGAGGGGATCGTGCCGTGATCGCTCATCCATCTGCGGCGTGGTCTGCTTCGGGGTCTGCACCCTGGTCCGCCACATCGGCCGCGCTGCTGGCCAGCATCTACCCCGCCGTTTTGGCCTTGCTGTTGTTCACCTCGCTGGTCGGCGTGTGGCGTTATCCGTCGCTGTGGCCCAGCGTGTGGACAGATGCCGCTTGGCAAGCGGTTGCGCAAAGTTTGCCCACCCTCCAACTCACCGCGCTGCTGGCCGTGCTGTCTGCCAGCAGCGGCTTGACGTTGGCCGTGATGTGGATGGAGTTGACTCCTCTGCACTTCGACCGCTACGCACTGTTGCTGGCCTGCATGCCGCTTTGGGTGCCCGGTGTGCTGTTGGTCGGCGGGCTTTATCAGTTGACGTTGTGGTGGCGCGTGGACGGCACGGTCTGGGGTTTGTGGCTGGCCCACACGCTCTACACGGCGCCTTATGCCTGGGTGGCTTTGGCCCCGGCCTATCGCAGCTTCGATGTGCGCTTGGAGCAGACGGCTCATGCACTGGGCGCAGGCCATGCCGCGTTTTTGTGGCGCGTGAAATGGCCCATGCTGAGTGCGCCGATGGCGTCGGCATTCGCAGTCGGGTTTGCGGTCAGCGTCACGCAGTACCTGAGCACACAGTTCATCGCGGCAGGGCGTTTGTCCACCGTCACCACCGAGGCGCTGACCTTGGCATCTGGCGGACAGCGCAACGTCGCCGCAGCCTTCGCGCTGTTGCAGGCTTTGCTGCCCGCGTGCGTGTTTGCGGCGGCGTGGTGGGTGGGCAAGCAAGCCTCGGCGCGCGGCGTGTCAGTGGGAGTGGCAGTAGCAGTGGCAGTGGTCAACACGCCAACGGCAGTGGTCTGATGCTTGAGCTGACCGGCATCCATTTGGCAAGCCCTGAGCGCAGCTTGTTGAACCACTTCAACGCGAAAGTGGCCACCGGCCAAGTGTTGGCTGTGATGGGCGAAAGCGGCTGTGGCAAGTCATCGCTGCTGGCTTACGTCGCGGGCACTTTGACGGCTGCGATCCGCGCCGGCGGACAGGTGCGATTGCAAGGCCGCGAGGTTCAATACTTGCCCACCATGCAACGGCGTATAGGCATTTTGTTTCAAGACGATTTGCTGTTCCCGCACATGACGGTTCGGGACAACTTGCTGTTTGCGTTGTCTGCCGATGGCACGCGCGCTCAGCGTGTCGCGCAAACCGAGGCGGCATTGAGCAGCGCTGATTTGGCGGGCTTGGGTGATCGTTGGCCGGCCAGTTTGTCGGGCGGCCAAAGGGCGCGTGTGTCGGTGTTGCGCGCGCTGTTGGCGCAGCCTCAAGCATTGTTATTGGACGAGCCTTTTTCTCGCTTAGACGCCGCCTTGCGCGAACGCTTTCGCAGCTTCGTGTTCGAGCGTTTGCGCACCCTGAACATCCCGGCTGTGCTGGTCACCCACGACGCGCAAGACGTGCCTTCTGGTGCGCAGTTGGTGCATTGGCCGACACAGGCAAACCATGCTTGACCGCATCGCCCTGCCATTGCTTCGCCCCGCCTTGAGCGTGGCGGCACGCGCGCTGAACCGCAGGGGCGTGCACGCCGATCACGTCACGGTCTTCGGCTTTGTGATCGGCATGTTGGCTGCATGGGCCATCGCGCTCAACCACTTTTCACTCGGCTTGGCTCTGCTGCTGATCAGCCGCCTGTTCGACGGCATAGACGGCACCTTGGCCCGACTCACCGCGCCCACCGCCCGAGGCGGCTTCCTCGACATCACGCTCGATTTTTTGTTTTACGCCAGCATTCCCTTGGCGTTTGCCATCGCGCAGCCAACGACCAACGCCTTGCCCGCTGCTGTGCTGTTGGCCGCCTTCATCGGCACGGCCAGCACCTTCTTGGCGTTTGCCACCCTGGCCGCGCAGCGGGGCATGAAAAGCGCCGCGTTTCCCGACAAAGGGTTCTACTATTTGGGCGGCCTGACCGAAGCCACCGAGACTTTGATTTGCTTCGCTTTGATGTGCTTGTGGCCAGCACAATTTGCGGTGTTTGCCTACAGCTTCGCGGCGCTGTGCGGCTTGACAATCGCCACGCGCTTGTGGGCTGGGTGGCGGGCGTTTTCCGACTGATGTTTCTTACGATGCACAGCAACCCTCCCGTTCGGGCTGAGGTATCTTTTCCGGTCATCCTGAGGTGTCGAAGGAAGCTCCGTACTGGTTCCCTTCGTCACCTTAGGGCGACCGGGGTATTTTGACCGTCTCGCGTGACCCAGAGGCATCCATGTCCCGCAAACAAATCTTGATCCTCATCGCCTTATTGGCCCTCGTCGCAGCCTTCTTCGCTTTCGATTTAGGCCACTACCTCAGCCTGAGTTACATCAAACAGCGCCAGTCCGACTTCGCCGCGCTGTACGCGCACAGGCCGCTGTTTGTGATCGGTACGTTCTTTGCCGCCTACGTTGCAGTCACGGCCTTGTCACTGCCCGGCGCCGCCGTCATGACCTTGGCGGGTGGCGCGATATTTGGTGTGCTGATGGGCACGCTGGTGGTGTCGTTTGCTTCGAGCATCGGTGCCACCTTGGCATTTTTGGTGTCGCGTTATGTGCTGCGTGACAGCATCCAATCCAAGTTTGGCAACAAGCTCGGTGAAATCAACAAGGGCATAGAAAAAGACGGCGCGTTTTATTTGTTCACCATGCGCTTGGTGCCGCTGATTCCGTTTTTCGTCATCAATTTGGTGATGGGTTTGACGCGCATCAAAACCGGTGTGTTCTACACCGTCAGTCAAATCGGCATGCTGGCAGGCACCGTGGTGTTTGTGAATGCGGGCACGCAACTCGCGCGCATCGATTCACTGCGCGGCATTTTGTCGCCGGGTTTGATTGCGTCTTTCGTGTTGTTGGGCGTGTTCCCGCTCATCGCCAAGAAGATCGTTGAAGTTGTGCGAGCGCGCAAGGTTTACGCCAAATGGGCGCACCTGAAACCCAGAAAATTCGACCGCAACATGGTGGTGATTGGCGCAGGCGCGGCGGGCTTGGTCACCAGCTACATCGCGGCGGTGGTCAAAGCCAAAGTCACTTTGGTCGAGACCCACAAAATGGGCGGCGACTGTTTGAACTACGGCTGCGTGCCCAGCAAAGCGCTCATCAAATCGGCCACGTTGGTCAGCCAAATCAAACACGCCGGCCGATACGGCATTGCGCAGGCCGAAGCCAAATTCAACTTCGCCGACGTGATGGACCGCATTGCCCGCGTGGTGCGCGACATCGAGCCGCATGACAGCGTTGAGCGCTACACCGGCTTGGGTGTTGATGTGGTGAAAGGTTACGCAAAAATCGTCAACCCTTGGACGGTTGAAATCGACGAAGGCAACGGCAAGAAACAAACCCTCACCACCCGCAGCATCGTCATCGCCACCGGTGCCATGCCCTTTGTGCCGCCGCTGCCCGGCTTGGACGCCGTGGGCTACTTGACCAGCGACACGCTGTGGGGCCTGCGTGATTTGCCGGCGCGTTTGCTGGTTTTGGGCGGTGGGCCCATAGGCTGTGAATTGGCTCAGAGTTTTGCGCGCTTGGGCTCGCAAGTGGTGCAAATTGAGATGGCTGAGCGCATCATGTTGCGTGAGGATGTGGAGGTGTCGGCGCTCGCCAAAAAGTCATTAGAGGCCGACGGCGTGCAGGTGCTGGTGAAGCACAAGGCGCTGCGGTTTGAGAAAGAGCCCAGCGGCGAAAAAGTCATCGTCGTCGAAACAGCAGGCTTAGAAAAACGCATTCCCTTCGACCAACTGCTGTGCGCGGTGGGCCGCGTGGCGCGCCTCAAAGGCTTTGGCCTGGAAGAGCTGGGCATCCCGGTGGGCCGCACCGTCAACACCAACGAGTATTTAGAAACCAACTTCCCCAACATCTTGGCCGCAGGTGATGTGGCCGGGCCTTACCAGCTCACCCACGTGGCGGCACACCAAGCTTGGTATGCGGCCGTCAACGGCTTGTTCGGCACCTTTAAAAAATTCAAGGCCGATTATTCGGTGATTCCGTGGGCCACGTTCATCGCGCCCGAAGTCGCGCGTGTGGGCTTGAACGAACAAGAAGCCAAGGAAAAAAACATCGCGTTTGAAGTGACGCGCTACAAGCTGGACGACCTCGACCGCGCCATCGCCGACAGCGCCACCGAAGGTTTTGTGAAGGTGCTCACCGTGCCAGGCAAAGACAAAATTTTGGGTGTGACCATCGTCGGCGAACACGCGGGCGACTTGCTGGCCGAATACGTGTTGGCCATGAAGCACGGCTTGGGCTTGAACAAAATCCTCGGCACCATCCACACCTACCCGACCATGAGCGAGGCCAACAAATACGCGGCCGGTGAGTGGAAGCGGGCGCATCAACCCACGCAGATGTTGGCATGGGTGGAAAAGTTTCAAACATGGCGTCGCGGCTGATGCGCGGCTGCAATAGAACGCAACAAGCGCATTGAAAATGAAATCTGCTCGGCAGGCCGTCGTCAAAACTGCACTGTGGTTGTGCAGCATGCTGCTTGCGCTGTTGAGCGCGCCGTGTGCCTACGCAGCCGGTAATCAATTGCAACCCTATGCGGCGGCAGGCAGCGCACCCGCAGCGCCCTGGCACGTGGTCGGTTTGCCTCAACAGACAAAACCATTCACTCGGTTTTCGGTGGTCGACATTGACGGCAAACGTGCTTTGCGCGCCGAGGCGGTTGAGTCGTATGGCAACTTGGTGCATGCGCTGAACCTGGAAAGAACAGCCGCGAAGTTGTCGTGGCGCTGGCGCGTGGAGCTGTTGAACACGGCTGTGAATTTGCGCGTGAAAGAGGGCGATGACAGCGCGTTGAAGGTGTGTGCCCTGTGGGATTTGCCGCTGGAAAACGTGCCGTTTGTCGAGCGTCAAATCTTGCGTGTGGCCCGCTCCAGAACTGCCGAGCCTTTGCCCGCCGCCACCGTTTGCTACGTGTGGGACGCCAAGCTTGCTGAGGGCACAGAGTTAGACAGCCCCTTCACGCACCGCCTGCGCTACGTGGTTTTGCGCAGCGGCGACAAACCCAATGGGTGGTTCAGCGAAAAGCGCGATATTGGTGCCGACTTCCTGAAGTTTTTCGGCAACGAGAGCGCAACGCTGCCGCCGTTGATCGGCATTGCTGTGGGCGCTGATGCGGACAACACGCACGGCCGCAGTGTTGCTTATGTGGCGGATTTGCTGTTGGAATAAACCGGGCTTTTACCTCGTCATACTTGCAACCCGACCACAGCGGTTTGCCTTTCTTTCGCATTCATGAAGCATCTTGTTTTACTCGGGGCAGGCCACGCCCACCTGCACGTTTTGAAAGCCCTGGGCGCGCAATCCATGGCCAGCGCACACGTCAGCTTGGTGTCGCCTTTTCCGCGCCAAATGTACTCAGGCATGGTGCCTGGCTTGGTGGCGGGCCACTACGGCTTGGACGAGGTCTCCGTCGCCTTGGCACCGTTGGCCGCGGCCGCCAAAGTTGAATTTTTAGATACGTCTGCCACCGCTGTCGATGCCGTTGCAAAAACCGTGGATCTGCTGAGTGGCGAGACCTTGGCCTATGACGTGCTGAGCCTTGACACCGGCCCGGTGATGAGCCGCGATGCCATTCCAGGGGCTCGACAACACGCGCTTTTTGTGCGGCCCATCGAGCATTTCAATCGACTGTGGACTGCGCTGTTCGAGCTGGCGCAAACGCGCGCTTTGGACGTGGTGGTGGTGGGCGGCGGTGCAGCTGGAGTCGAGCTGGTCATGGCCTTGCAGCACCGTCTGTGTGCCGTGGCAAAAACCGGCGCGCGTCTGAGCTTGGTCACAGGCGGCACCGCGCCCATGGCGTCGCACTCGATCAAAGTGCAGTTGCGTGTCAAGCAGGCCCTCAAGCGCAGACAAATCACCGTTTTTGAAGACAGCTGTTTGGAAGTGCGCGAAGGCGCTTTGCTGCTGGGCAGCGGGGCCCGTTTGGCCTGCGACGCGCCCGTCATGGCCTTGGGCAGCAGTGCGCCCACGTGGCTGGCGCAAAGCGGTTTGGCTTTGAGTGAAGACGGCTTCATCGCCACAACAGCGACGCTGCAGTCCACCTCACATCCCGACGTGTTTGCCGCAGGCGACGTGGCCAGCCGCAGCGACGTGTCGCGACCCAGAAGCGGTGTTTACGCGGTACGCGCCGGGCCGCCGTTGGAAGCCAACTTGCGCCTGCACATTGGTGGCGGCGCGCTGCTGCCGTACCAGCCTCAGGCGCGCTCGCTCAACCTGCTGGCCTGCGGCGACCACAGCGCCATCGCGTCTTGGGGCGAGTGGGCTGTCCAGGGCGGCTGGGTGTGGCGCTGGAAGGACAAGATTGACCGGGAATTTGTGGGGCGGTATCGGATGGGGTAGCCCGGCAGGTTCCGGGCGGGTGGGGCCGGGTTGCAGCGCGTGATCTACGCAACTTCCCGCCGCCCGTTCCGGTCGAAGCCGTGTTCACGTCTGAGTCGCATCACCCAGCAGCGAAACGTCCCGACCAAAACGCCGCAAGTTCGCGCGAGTCATGACTAGACAAACCTGGACGCGTCCTGCGTTGCGTTCTCGAGGTCTCGCACGCTGGCCTGGCCGTCCACCACGGACCACTCACTGGTCTCTACTTTGCGGAAGGTGTCTGGTCGCGTCAACATCAAGGAAGCGGCTTTCTGCACGTCTGCGGGAACAGCTTTGTCGATGTTCATGGCCAGCCTGTACAGCTTGTTGGGGTCCATCAGCTTCACACCGTTGGTTCGCGCGTAGGCGGCCAGTGCGCCCGCTGCGCTTCTCAAGTCTTCGGCAAGGGTCAACCGCGTTTCAGCAGCCCGCGAATCGGTGGAAGGCGTCGCTTGTTGTCCTGTCTGCGCAACTGACTTCGTGTCGCTTGAAGACGAGTCCAACTGAATTTTTCCCATCGCCATGTTTTCGAAATTGCCGAGGCCGGAAATCCCGTCAACACCACGCACGTCGTCCGTTTCTATCTTGCGGTAAACGTCGGGGTTCTTCAACATGAACGCAGCCGCATCGCGAACGTCTTGCGATGCCCGGGTGTTGGTGTTGTTGGCGATGGCGTACAGCTGATTCACATCCACCTTGCTCATGCCATCGCTGCGCATGTAGGCAGCCAAAGTGCCAGACGCGTTTTTGGCTTCATCAGTCAGGCTGGGCTTCGCGGTGGCAGCTGCTGTGGCGGCTGCCGTGGCGGCCGTCGTGGCGGCCGTCGTGGTAGTTGTCGCAGTCGCTGTGGTGGCGGTCGGGGTGGTTGTCGTAGTGGTCGTAGTAGTGGCGGTCGTGCCGGTCGTGGCTGGCGCAGTCGCTGTGCCAGCTGCCGTGGTCGTGACCGCAGATGTGTTGAATGGCACCAACCCTTGGGCTGCTTTGTCGAAGTTGGAGCGAGCCGAAATTCCGTCGGCACCCGCCACATCGTTGGTCTCTATGGATTTGTAAACATCCGAGTTTTTCACCATGAAATCGGCAGCTTTTTGAACGTCTACCGGCACCTTGCCCGTGCCGTTGTTGGCAATTGCATACAACTTGTTGACGTCAACCACATCGATGCCGTTTGAGTTCATGTAGGCACCGAGCACGCCTGAAGCACTCTTGGCCTGTGCGGCGGTGTTGGCGTCAAGCGGCTTGCTTACCGTTGTGGTGGACGTGCTTTCGGTGGTCACAGTCCCAACATTGGACGCGGCCGTCGTACCGGTCTTTGAATCCGTCGTTGATGTCGGTACAGCAGCCGTGCTTGTCGCAACGGTCTTCCCGTTCGACGAGCTCACGACGCCAGGAAAGGCTTGCTTGAAGGCAGCAATCGCCTCCTGAGCTTTCTGTCGGATCCCATCTCGACCGGTGCTGATGCGCCCAAAAAAGGACTGAGTGAACTCTGGCATTGCATCGGCATCGGCAAGTCGCACCTGCAGCTTTTCGTAGGTTGAGCGCACCTCAGGCGGAACCCCGGTGCCGGCCGAATCACCGCTGAGGGCCGGAAAACTCTGCTTCAGGTTGTCGATAACCTGCTTTGCGTTCTTTATTTCAGCATCGCGCCCGCTACTCAGTTGAAACATACCAACGCCAATGGTCTCCGGCATGGCGAAAGCATTCGCCAGCCGCACCTGCGCCGCGACGAATTTCTGCTGCACTGCGGCCGGGGCTGTCTCGGCAGCCGGGGTGAGATTTCCACCGCCCGTCAAAAGATTGGCGACGGAGGCAGGCACAGGGACATTAAAGGGTATCGAGGTTATAGCCATGGTCGGGTGTCCTTTCGGTTGCGGAACGTCATGTGTTGGCCCTTCTTCAGATGGACTGGAGCCGAGACGAGCCGTAGTGAAACGTCAATGTCTTTGCGCGTTCTCTACGGCGCTTTAGTCAGGGCCTGTTCACGCTTCGAGGCCCTGGACTGGATCAGGAGCCCATAAACCTTCGCGCTTGTTCGGCTTTCAAGGTCAGGGTCCATTCAGCGGTGGCCTCCACTCCGTTGCGGTAGCGTGGCATCGCGCCTTCGATCAACCCTTGCGCAAAGTTGCGGTCTTGCTGAGCGGCTTGGTTGCGCCAGGTCAACAGGCCTGCGTTCACGGCCGCTTTCAGCGCCGGTGTGGCAATTCCGACGGCCACTTTCAAACCCGGGAACCGGGCACCCACAATTTCTTTCAAGGTGTCAATTCCGCCGGTAAAGATCAAGGAAGCGTAGGCCGCATTGGCGTCGCGTCTCCCCGTGCGCGCCTGAGCCGCGGAACCCACCAAGCCCAGCCAGCCACCCATCACGCGGGCGCGGACATAGGTGGGCTGTTCGCCGGATCGGCTTTCGCGTTGCGCGAGGTGGTTTAACGGGTCTTGTTTCAAGTCGTTACCGCGTTGCAGTTGGAGGGTGATCGCTCCGACATCTGCCGCGCCTTGGCCTGAGTCAAGCAGCGCTTGAACATAGGACTTGAGTGCCGCTGGGCCGCCGGATCCGCCTTGAGTTGTGTTTTGCAGCAGCACGTTCTCGATCACCCCCGTGGTGTCGGTGCCAATCACGGTCGAGATGGCACCGCTGACCTCGCCGAGCGTCTTGGCCCCCGCGCGCTGCTCGTAAAGCGCGTCAATCGCCTTGCCCGATGCAGCGATGAAAGCGGCCTTTTCCCGAGCATTGTTTGAGCGCGTCATCGTGGCGGCAAGCTTTTGAAACAGGCGAGTGTCGGGCGTCTCGGCACCCATGCTGGCAGCAAGACTGCCTTCGGCTGCCACATCGCGGGTTGGGAGGCAAGCGCGCACGACAGCGTCCATGCCTTCGCGTCCGAGCGCAGCCACGCACGCTGAAATCAGCCTGGGGTCGGTCAAACTCGCAATTACCAAGGCCGTTGCGCGACCCGCGGTGTTGGTCGATGCTTCTGTCGACCCAGCGACCGCTTTGCGCTTGAATTCAGTCACCCAGGCGAGTTTTTGTTGAGCGGTCCCTTTTGTGCCCACCGCCTGCGCAAACTGCATGCGGTTCTGCTCGCTGGTGGTGATGGACGGACTTTTTTGCTCACCGATGGACGCGAAGATCCGCACGAGGTTCTGCGCGTCTTGACCGACCACCAGCTGTTTCCACAACTGCGCACGCCCCGCGCTGTCCAAACCGTCGAAGGCACCTAAACCCCGCGCTGTTGCGCGCTCCAGCCAGCGGGTCAGCAGTGAGTTGTTTTGCGCGTCGGGCGCGCGCGAAAGCAAGTTAACCAGTGAGCGCCGCTCGGGGGAGCTGAGACGTTCGAAACTGGCTGAAATCGAAGTCAATTCGTCTTTCCAAACCATGCGCGGTTGAAAGAACGTCGAGCGGATTTTCGCGAATGCCGCATTGACTTTGGCCGGGTTGTAGTTCGGCACAGCTGCTGCGACTGGTGTGGCTCCAGAGATCAACAAATCCGGCGGCATGCGCGTCGAGCTGGTTGACGATGCTGCGGAATAAGGAACCGAGCTCATTGAATTCAAGGCCATGGTGATTCGATTTGCGTGGTGATGCGTGACCATAGGCAGCACCCGTGAAGCTTGTGTGACGCATGGCGATGTCAGTGTGTTGACTTGAAACGCTCAACACTTCCAAACAGCATCAAACAGCCACGACAATTCGCGGCTCAACGACGAAGCAAAAACTGAACATGGCCATTCAATGGTTCCCGGGTCACATGAACTCGACCCGACGCGCCATCTTGGACCGCGCCAAGGACATCGACGTGGTGATTGAGCTGTTGGACGCGCGCTTGCCGGGCTCCAGCCTCAACCCTTTGCTGGCCGAGCTGACGCGTGGCAAGCCGGCGCTGAAGGTGCTGAACAAACAAGACCTGGCCGACCCCGAGCGCACCGCCCTGTGGCTGTCGCACTACAACGCCTTGCCCGCCACGCAGGCCCTGGGTTTGGACGCCAGCATCACTGCGCCTTCCCAGCGTTTGATTGCGGCTTGCCGCGCTTTGGCTCCGCTGCGCGGCGGCATGACCAAGCCGCTGCGGGTGTTGATATGCGGCATTCCCAACGTGGGCAAATCCACTCTCATCAACACGCTGGTGGGCCGCAAGGCCACCAAAACGGGCGATGAGCCGGGCATCACGAAGTTGGAACAAAAAATCGTGCTGGCCAGCGACGTTTATTTGTTTGACACGCCCGGCATGCTGTGGCCGCGCATCACGGTGCCGCAAAGCGGCTACCACCTGGCGGCCAGCGGCGGCATAGGCCGCAATGCCTACAACGAGGAAGAAGTGGCGCTGGATCTGTTGAACTGCGTGAACCGCAACTACCCCGGCCGCATTGCCGAGCGCTTTAGGTTGCCAGACATGTCGGCATTGACCGACGAAGAACAGTTGACTGAGATTGCCAAAAAGCGCGGCGCGATTCAAAGCGGCGGGCGTGTCAATTTGCAAAAGGCGGCAGAAATTTTGATGGGTGAATTTCGAACCGGAGGTTTGGGCTTGGTGACACTGGAGGTGCCGGCTGAGATGGCGCAGTGGCAGGCCGAGGCCGAGGTGGCGGAGGCGGCGCGGCGCGAAAAAAAGAAAAAAAAGGTGGGCGCATCGGAGTGATGGCTTTCGTTTGCGCAGGCCCTTCTTTCGACAGGCTCAGGACAGTCGGAAAGGCACCTCAAGGCGAACGGGCTTTTTTGTTTATTCAGGTCACGCTAAGCGGTTGAGCGGCCTTGCGGCTTAGCGGCTTTGCGGTGTATCGCCTTAGCGGCTTAGCGCGCGAGTCAGCCTCAAGCCCCCGCCAAGCTGCCCAGCCATTCATGGATGATTTGCCGGTTGCGTCGGAAGCCGTGGGTTGAGGGCATCCAGTCAAGCGGGCCGACTTCGTCGATGCGGGCCAAACCCATGGGTGCGGCCTCGAAAGTCATGGTCGCTCCCGCATTTTTTTTGAACGACGCCATGGCGCGCGGCATGTGCCAACCGTGCGTCACCAACAGCACGTGCGTGACCGATGCGCCTTGCATCACAGGCACCGTCATGGCGGCGTTTTCTGCAGTGTCGCGTGACTTGTTTTCTATCCACTTCAAGGGCTGCTTGAAGTCTTCCGCCGCAATGCGACCCGCCGTTTCGGCTTCGGACGGCCCTTCCACCGCGGCCCAGCCCGAGCCGCCGGTGAACGCCACCGGAATGCCAGTTTGGCGGCTCAGCCACAAGCCGTAGCGCAGTCGTTCCAGCGAAGGGCCGGTCAAATTTCCGTCTGAATACTCGGGTGCAAACTTTTCAGCGCCACTGCCCAAAATCACGATGGCCATGCGTGTTTTTTGCGCCTGCGCCTTCAGATCGGAGATGCGGTCGCGCATGAGCACCGGTGATTTGGTCAGCAGCAGCGGCTGGGCAAGTCGCGCCACACCTTCTGTGGCGGTGAGCCACAGTCCGCCCACGCTCAGCAGGATCACAAACCAACCCAAAACGCGCCGTGTGCGCAGCCAACGCGCGCCCAACAACATGGTCAACAAGAAGGGAAACGGCGGCAACACCAACGCGGTGAGCAGCGGTTTCCAAGCGGTCAAGCCCAGCGTGGCAAACAGATTGTTCAAAATCGCGCTTCCTTTTTTTGTTTCAAAGACGGCGATGATGACGCAAGGCAGATGCTGCGCTGAAGGCATCATGGGTCAGCCAGATGACGGTGAAATGCGAGGGGTTGCTGAATGAAATGGTTGCGCAGGTTGGCTTGGCCGGTGGTTGAGGCGCTGGTTGCAGTTCTGGTGCTGCTGGGCGCGGCTTGGTTGGTGCTGCCCGGTGTGCTCAAGTCGCAGGGTGAACAGCGCCTGAGCGCCTTGCTCGGCCGCGCGGTGAGCATCGGGCAAGTCGAATTCAAGCCTTGGTCATTGGAGCTGACCGTGCGCCAGTTCCAGATTGCGGGCTTGGAAAAAGCAGCCTCGCCGCTGTTGCGCGCAGAGCGGCTTTACGTCAACGCCGACGCACGCTCGCTGTTTCGCATGGCTCCTGTAATTGAAGCGCTGGAAGTCGACGCGCCGCAGCTTCATGTGACCCGACTTGCCGCAGGCCGCTACGACATCGACGACGTGCTCGCGCGCTTGCAACCGCAAAGCCAACAGACCCCGCCGTCTGAGCCGCTGAAGTTTGCGCTGTACAACATGCAGCTGAAAGACGGCGTGATCACGGTCGATGACCGTGCGCTGGCAGGCCGCATTCACGAACTGAAGGGCTTGCAAATCAGCCTGCCATTTTTGAGTAATTTGCCGTCTGAAGTTGAAGTGAAAGTGACGCCGCGCTTGGCCTTCAAGCTGAATGACGCGGCCTTCGACAGCGGTGCACAGGCCACACCGTTTGCGCAAAACCGGGCGGCCGACTTGAAGCTGGCGTTCACCGATGTTGACCTGGCGCCTTACTTTGGCTACGTGCCGAGCAGCGCGCCGGTGCGTTTGAAACGCGGCAGCGTGTCGGCCGACTTGGCGGTGGCGTTTGAGATGCCTGCTGGTTCGCAGCCCAGCGTCTCGGTGCGCGGCAGCGTGGGCGCCAAGGGCATCGAGGTGCATGACCCCAGCGACGCGCCGCTGCTGGGTTGGAGCAGCTTCAAGTTGGCGCTGAAAGATGTGCAACCTTTGAAGCAAAGCTTGAAGTTCGGTGAAGTCGTTTTTGATGGCTTGCAGTTGCACGCCACGCGCGATGCGAAAGGACGCGTCAACTTGCAGCAATGGACTGAAAAAAAAGCGCCGGTTGATCCCAAACCCAGCGCTGCGGCACCACCCTGGGCCGTGCAGCTTGACAGCTTTAAGCTGAACGATGCGCAGGTGCATTGGGACGACGCGCAAACGCGCCCGGCTGCGGCGTATGTGTTGAATGCGTCGAGCGTCAAAACCGGCCCGTTGGCGTGGCCGGTGCAAGCAGATGCTGAAGTGCAAATCAACGCCGCCCTCACGTCAGCCGCTACTGAGGTCGGTCGGGTTGCGATCACCGCTCAAGGGAGTGACCAAAAGGCGCAAATCAAGCTGCAACTCGACGCACTGACATTGCAAGCTCTGCGCCCTTATGTGGCGGCGTATTTGGTGCCTCAACTCGGCGGCACGCTGGCCGCACAGGCTCAGTTTGATTGGGCCGCAGGGCAGGGCGGGCAAGCGGGTGAGCTGAAGTTGGCACTTCAACAAGCCACCGTGGACGGGCTGCGTTTGGGTGAGTTGGGCGGTGCAAAAACGACGGCCAGCAAGAAAGGCCCTGCTTCACTTGCTACACCACTTGCTGCACCTCTTGCTAGACCACTCGCTGCATCAAACACCAACTTGGCCAGCTTCGCCAAATTGGAAGTCGCCGATGCGCAGCTTGACCTGAACGCGCAAACGGCCACCGTCGGCAGCGTGAAATTGACGCAGCCACAAATCAGTGTGGCGCGCGATGCGCAGGGTGCGTGGAATGTGCAGAAGTGGGCCGTGGCGCCACCTGAGAAATCTATTGCGCAACATGGCATGAAATCTGGGATCAAAGCCGCGCCCGGATTGCCACAAGCTTGGCGAATTCAACTGCGCGACTTTGCGCTCACCGGTGGCCGCGTGCGGTTTTCTGATGCGCAGGCTGGCGTGCGGATTGCGCCAGAAACTGCAAGTGCGGGAGTTTCTGCTGCTCGCGAAGTTGTTCCCGCGATTCCCGTGGAAGTTGAACTCAGTGCCATCAAGCTGGCGCTGCAAAACCTGAGCCTTCAAGAGGGCAAAACCAGCTCGGCGGCCAAGCTTCAAGTCAGCGCCAACGTCACGCCGATGGGTGGCGCGCAGTCCTCTAGCAACTCCAGCGATGCACGCCGCGCAGGCAGCGTGGAATGGCGCGGCCAGTTGGGTTTGCAGCCCTTGGTGGCCAGCGGCAACTTGCGGATGAGCCGTTTTCCAGTGCAAGCTTTTGAGCCTTACTTTGGTGACGCATTGAACGTCAGTTTGCTGCGAGCAGAAGCAGGCTATCAAGGCGAGGTGTCTGTCCGCGCCGAACCGAAAGGCATGCGTATTGCGCTGGGCGGCGATGTGTTGCTGGCCGATTTGTTGGTGCACACCAAGCCCACGGCCGAGACGCGAGCGGGTCGCACTTCGACTGACGAATTGCTGAGCTGGCAGTCGCTCACTTTGAAAGGTTTGAAGCTGGCCACCGCACCCGGTGCACCGCCGAACATCGAGATTCAAGAGGCTGCGCTGAGTGACTTCTATTCGCGCTTGGTCATTACCGAAGAAGGGCGTTTCAACCTGCAAGACGCAGCTGCGCCAGCGGCAAAAGAATCGGCTGACTACGAGCTGCCGTTGACAGCCGAAACCAAGCTCGAAACCAAACCTGCCGCCGTGCCTGCATCAGTGTCAGCGTCAGCAAGTGCACCGAAAATCACCTCCAAAATCACACCCGCAGGCGCCGCGTCTTCGGCCGCCAGCACCGAAGCGCCCGCTTTCAATTTGGTCATCCGTTCAACACGCCTGAACAACGGCCGCGTTGATTTCACCGACCGCTTCATCCGCCCGAATTACAGCGCCAACCTGACCGAATTGAACGGCGGCTTGGGTGAGTTCAAAAGCGGCACGCGCGACATGGCCACCATCGAATTGCG
The DNA here is from genome assembly GCA_025358485.1 of Burkholderiales bacterium. Classification (GTDB taxonomy): domain Bacteria; phylum Pseudomonadota; class Gammaproteobacteria; order Burkholderiales; family Burkholderiaceae_C; genus JANYJJ01. The sequence continues at coordinate 32,881 of JANYJJ010000044.1, forward strand.
CGGCAAAGCTGCTGGCACAGCGCTGCTGGACATCAAAGGCCAAATCAACCCCACCGCCAAGCCGCTGGCGCTGGACTTGCGCGCCCGCGCCACCGATTTGGAGTTGGCACCGTTCTCTCCCTACGCCGGCAAATACGCGGGCTACGCCATTGAACGTGGCAAGCTCAGTGTCGATGTGTCTTACAAAATCGACGCGGTGGGCAACCTTGATGCAAAGAACCAAGTCACGCTGAACCAATTGACCTTCGGCGAAAAGATAGAGAGCGCCAGCGCCACCAAGCTGCCGGTGCTGTTGGCGGTGGCGTTGCTGAAAGACCGCAACGGGGTGATCGACATCAACCTGCCCGTCAGCGGCTCGATCAACAACCCGCAGTTCAGTGTGTTTGGCATCGTGCTCAAGGTCATAGGCAACTTGTTGGTGAAGGCTTTCACGTCGCCGTTTGCGCTGCTCGGGGGCGATGGCGGCGGTGATGATTTGAGCCTGGTGGGCTTCACCGCCGGCACCGCTGTTGTCACCGAAGAAGGTCGCGGCACGCTGACCAAAGTGGCCAAGGCGCTCAGCGAGAAGCCGAGCTTGAAAATGACAGTCACCGGCGCGGCCGATCCGGCCTCCGAGCGCGACGCTTACATCCAAACCTTGCTGGAGCAGCGCCTGCTGGCCGAGCGCAAACGTGAGTTGGTTCGTGCGGGCGCTGCACCCGAAGCACCGGTGGTGATGGCGGCCGAAGACCGCGTCCGCGCGCTGAAAGAAATCTACAAACAAACCGACATCCCCAACAAGCCGCGCAATGCCATTGGCATCGCGCGCGACATTGCCGGGCCAGAAATGGAAGCCTTGCTGAAGTCGCGCATCGTGGTCAGCGCAGAGGCCATGCGCGAGCTGGCTTTACAGCGCGGTTTGGCGGTGCGCGATGCTTTGATTGCGCAAGGCTTGCCGAGTGAGCGCTTGTTTTTGGCGGCACCCAAGCTGCGTGCGTCGGGTGAAGACGATGCAAGCTGGTCGCCCCGCGTGCAGCTGGCCCTGAGCACCAATTGAGGCGGATGCACCGTGCGCAGCAAGCCCGACGATGTTGTTTGACAATCCGCTACCAACGTTTTTTAAGAACCCCAACATGACCACATCGACAGAGACCATCACCCTCGGCGGCGGCTGCTTTTGGTGCACCGAAGCCGTGTTTGAACGCGTGATCGGTGTGAGCGCGGTCGAATCGGGCTACTCCAACGGCCACGTCAAAAACCCCAGCTACGAGCAAGTCTGCGGCGGTGACACCGGCCACAACGAGGTCATCCGTGTGAGCTTTGACCCCAGCAACATCACGCTGCGCGAAGTGCTGGAAATCTTCTTCGTTATTCACGACCCGACCACGCTGAACCGCCAAGGCAATGACACCGGCACGCAGTACCGCTCGGGCATTTACTTTCGCAGCGCAGACCAAGAGGCGGTGGCGCGCGAGGTGGTGGCGCAGGTCAACGCTCACCACCATGGTCGCGTCGTGACCGAAGTGCTGGCTGAGGCGAACTACTCGCGTGCCGAGGACTATCACCAGCACTATTTCGCGAACCATCCCAACCAAGGCTATTGCGCCATGGTGGCCGCGCCCAAGGTCGAGAAGTTCAAAAAGACCTTCGCCAGTCGGTACCGGGCGGGTTGAGCTTCGAAGGCTGAGCGGCTGTTCATGAAGATCTCTGGCATGGGACACCGACGCTGGCTTGTCGCCATCTTCGCGGCGTGCCTGCTGATGGCGCAGGGGCTGTGGCTGCTGCACCGTGTCGCGCACGTCGGCATCGCAACACATTCCAGCCTCGCCGCTTCAGAACTCAACTCAGGACAGTGGGCTAAAGCCCTGTTGCCCGACCACCGAGACGAGCGCAGTTGCGCTCAATACGATCACCTCTGCCATGCCGACATGGCACCCGGTTGTGATTTGGTGAACGCAACGCAACAGCATGTGTTGCTTGCGCCGGCCACCCACGTGGCTTCTCAAATGGCGGCGCAAGCCGCCGGATTCCTGGCCCGCGGGCCGCCACCTGCCATCGCCTGACGACAGCCTCCGCCGGAGTTCCTTTTTGCGAGCCCCCGAGCGGACGAATCACATGCCCCGCCTCAGCGGCTGAGGGCTGACCACGTCATTCGAAGCCTGTGCTGCGCTCTGCGCCAGCCTTGCTTTACGCAGGAAATTTCATGTACTTAATCTATCCAAAAAGACACCTCCGTCGCGCCGTGGCGCTGGCCACAACAGCGCTCTTTGCCTCCAGTTTCAGCGCTGCCGTTGTGGCACAGAGCACACCCGGCACACCCGGCACACCCGGCACACCCGCCACGCCACTCCCTGCCCCCGCCGGTTTGGAAAAAGTCATCGTCACTGGCAACCCCTTGGGCAGTGCCGAAATTGCTTCACCTGTGTCGGTACTGACCGGTGATTTGCTGGTGCTCAAACGCGCCAGCACGCTGGGTGAAACGCTGAACGGCCTGCCTGGTGTGTCCAGCACATCCTTTGGCCCCAACGCGGCCCGACCCGTGATACGCGGCTTGGACGGTGACCGTGTGCGCATCCTGAGCAACGCGGGGTCATCGCTCGACGCGTCCAGTTTGAGTTTTGACCACGCCGTGCCCATCGATCCGCTCTTCGTCGAGCGCTTGGAAGTGCTGCGTGGCCCCGGTGCGTTGCTGTACGGCGGCAGTGCCATGGGCGGCGTGGTGAACGCGCTGGACAACCGCATTCCTAAGGACGTCATGAAAGGCACATCGGGTGCCGCCGAGCTGCGTTTGGGCGGCGCAGATGGCGAGCGTGGCAGCGCTGCATTGATAGAGGCAGGCAACGGCCAGTTTGTCGGGCACGTCGATGTTTTTGGCCGATCTACCTCTGATTCGTCTGTCCCGCGCTACGTGCCCGTTGAAGACGGCATTGCACTGCCCAGCACCACACGGGTTCGCAACTCTGCCGCCTCTACCCAAGGCGGTGCTGCTGGTGCCTCGGTGTTTTTTGGCAAGAGCCGGGTCGGTCTGTCTCTGGACAGCTATGACAGCACCTACGGCGTCGTGGTGGAGCCCGATGTGGTCATCAAAATGAAGCGCCAGCACCTCGGCGTGGACAGCGAATTCAAAGACCTCGCCGGAGCGTTCCAGACGATACGCCTGCAGTTCAATAAAACGCGCTACCAGCACCAAGAAGTGGACGGTGCAGGCCAGATTGGCACCACCTTCAAAACGTCTGGAAACGAACTTCGCGTGGAAGCGCAGCAAGCGCCGTGGGGTGGGCTGCTGGCAGGGGTGCGCGGTGTGTTGGGCGCACAGTTCGAAGGTTCAGTCTTCTCCGCTCTGGGCGACGAAGCCTTTGTGCCCAACACAAAAACCCGACGCCAGGCCCTCTTCGCTTTGGAGGAATTGAACTGGACCGGTGGTGTGCTGAGTGCTGGGCTGCGTCTGGAGAGTGCGCACGTCGACTCGGACGGCGATGCCGACCCAGCCTTGTTGAAGTTCGGCAACGCAGTTCAAAGGCACTTTTCGCTTCGCAGCGCGTCGCTGGCCAATGTGCTCAAGCTCAACCCGCAGTGGAGTGTGAGTGGCAGTGTCAGCACCTCGCAGCGTGCTCCCACAACTTTTGAGTTGTATGCCAACGGCGTGCACGCCGCCACCGGCAGTTCCGAGCGTGGCGACACATCGCTCGGTGTGGAACGCGGTACCAATGTAGACGTGGCGCTGCAATGGAAGTCGGAGTCTGACCATTTGCGGTTGGGAGCCTATGCCTCGCGCTTTGCCGACTTCATTTCTCTCGAAGCCACCGGTCAAGACGTGCAACAACCAAATGGTTCGGGCGGCTCCAACGCTTACCCCGAATACGTCTTCAAACCTGTGCGCGCGCGCCTGAGCGGGCTGGAGATTGAAGGGCAGAAGCGACTGCTCAGCGGCACGGTGAACATCAATTTGTCAGGCAAGCTGGATGTTTCGCGCGCGCTGAACGCCGACACCAACGAGCCGCTGCCGCGCATCGCACCGATGCGTGTCAATCTGGGCTTGGATGCGGCCCTCGGCTCGTGGTCAGGTCGAGTGGAAATTGACCGCGCGGCAGCGCAAACCCGTGTGCCCGCCACTGATGTGGCAACCCCGGGCTACACCTTGCTGAACTTGTCGCTCACGAGGCGTTTCGTTTTCAGCGGCTTGGCCAGCTCGGGCCGCACCGACGGGTTGTGGTTTGTCAAAGTCAACAACGCCAGTAACACCTTGGCCTACAGCGCTGGTGCTATTCCGACAGTTCGCGCTTTGTCACCGCTGGCAGGCCGGTCTATCAGAACGGGTGTGAGGTTGGCTTTTTGAGCCGAATCGCGACGGGAAACGCCGCCCACACGCAGTCCTCGTGACCTCGAAGTTGCGGCACTTCCAGTGCGAGCGAAACGGTATGGACACAGCGTGGATGTCGGCACCCAGTTTGGTCGTCAAGGTATGGCGAGACGAGGGCGAGAAGCACTGACGTATCAACCCTGCGCTGCGGGCCTGGACATCGCCCGTAGGCATGAGGCCTGCCCGTTCCCATTCCCATTCCCATTCCCATTCCCATTCCCATTGGCAGGGCTTTGCCAAGCTGTTGATGTCGGCTTGCCAGCAGCCGCGGCCACGGCCGACAGCCGATCTACGTGTTGTGTTTTGCGGCCGGCCGCTGCGCGCTATTTTTCATATTTCCGCGGCAGCCGTTGAGTGCGACGGCATGATTGACGTGGAAGCTTGCTATCGCGACGCGAATGGCAGCTACCGCACCGTGCTGACCCGCCGCGTGGCAGAGCGCGATGCGCTGGGTCGTGCAGTGGCGCTGGCGGTCGGTGCTCGGGTTTGCGCAGTTGCTGTTGATGGACACGGCACAACCGCTGGCCACGGAACAAGCCCATCGCGTTGAGCGCATACACACGGCCGGTCAGCACTTGTTTGCGTTGATCAATGATGCGCTCGACACGGTGGCGGTTGAATCGGGCGTTCAGCCGTTGAGTGTTGAAGCCGTGGGCCTGCAACAAGTGTTGACCGAAGTTGTGCTTTGGATGGAGCCACAAGCCACCGCGCAACAGGTGCGCATGCACTTGGAAGTGACGCCTTCGTGGGTGCAAGCAGATGCGCGGCGGGTGCGGCGGGTGCGTCAGGTGGTTGTGGTGGTGGTGGTGGTGGTGGTGGTGAATTTGCTGAGCAACGCCGTCAACGAGTTGCTGCTGCAAGCGCTGCTGGCGCAGCGACCGAATGTGCGCAGGTGCAGCGCCGCAAACGGCGCCAGCGGGTTGACCATGGCGATCAATCAAGTGCCTGATGTGATGTTGATCGACATGCAATTGCCCGACTTCGACGGCATTGAGCTGTTGCGCCGGATGAAGGCCGTGCCGACTTTGTCCGCGGTGCGCGTGATTGTGTTGTCAGCCAATGCCATGCCAGAAGACGTGAGCACCGCCCTCGCAGCAGGCTTTGACGACTATTGGATCAAGCCCATCGACATGAAAAAAGTTTTGGAAAAACTGGACGCGTTGAGCTTGCGCTGACGCGTCATGTTGATTGCAAGGCTGAAGGCACAAGGCTCAATCAAGGTGCAAGCCGTTCGCGCACCCAGCCGTCATGGACATCAGAGACGCGGTCAACCACACGATCAACAACAGGGTCAGCCCCAGTCAGCCGGTAGCGCAAACGGTCGTGCAATCGCGACTTGCGGCCCTGCCAAAACTCCCAGCTGTCAGGCACCAAACGGTATCCGCCCCAATGCGGCGGGCGCGGCGGGTTCAGCAAATACTGCGCAGCCGCCTTGGCGGCGTGGGCCACCAACACCTCGCGTCCTGAAATCACCTGACTTTGCGGTGATGCCCAGGCCCCCAAGCGCGAGTCGAGCGGGCGCGACTGGTAGTAAGCGTCTGACTCTTCGGCGCGCACCATTTCCACGCGACCCTCAATGCGCACCACGCGCTCCAATTCGACCCAGTGAAACTGCAAGGCCGCCCAAGGATGCGCCGCGATTTCCTGGCCCTTGCGACTTTCGTAGTTGGTGTACCAAACGATGCCGCGTGCATCAAAGCCTTTGATCAACACGATGCGCGTGGACGGCCTGCCAGACGCACCGACGGTCGCCAAGGTCATGGCATTGGGCTCGGGCACCTCAGCGCTCAACGCCTGGTTCAACCATGTGTCGAACTGTTGCAACGGGTCGGCGGCGCAGGCCGATTCATCCAGTTCGGCACGCTCGTAGCTTTGACGCAAGTCGGCGATGTTTTTCATCGCAGAAGTATAGAGATGGCGCAAAACTCACGCGCCACATTCACAGGTTCACGAACCCCGGTCGTCGCTTACGGGGAAGGCCTTACGTAAAGCCCCTCTGGCGCTATGCGCGCGCGTATTTCATGCTCGACTCATCGCATGATTGCGCCACTTCTATTGACTGAAGCACGCGCTTTTAGACTTTCAAGAGTCCATAGATATGAACATGAAATCAAGGGTCGTGTTGGTGGTGTTGGCGGCGGGCCAAGGTTCGCGCTTCGGCCCCGGCGGGCACAAGCTGAGTCAAAAACTGGGCTCATCCACCGTGCTCGGCACCACCTTGGGCCATGCCCTGATCAGCCAGCTTTCAGTGGTGGTGGTGACCACGGCTGCGTTGGCGGCTTTGGCTCAACTCACCGTTGCGGCGAGCGACGTGGTGGTGATCCCCGAAGTGAACGGCGCGCACAAAAGCAGCAAGCAAAACGCCGCGCAAGCGAGTGCGGCGCAAGCGGGTGACCCGCATTTGGGCATGGGCTACTCCATCGCCCACGGCGTGCTGGCGCGCCCGCAGGCCTCGGGCTGGTTGGTGCTGCCCGGTGACATGCCCATGGTGCAACCGCACACGCTGCAAGCCGTGGCCGCGCAACTCGAACACCACGCCGTCGTCTACGCCCAGCACCTCGGGCGCCGAGGCCACCCTGTGGGTTTTGCTGCCGAGCTGTACTCCGAGCTCGTCGCACTGCAAGGTGACGAAGGCGCGCGCCGTCTGGTCGCGCGCTACCCAGCGCATCCGGTTGACGTGCAAGACGCGGGCGTGCTGATGGACGTGGACACGCCCGACGATTTGGAGCAGGCGCGCCAGAATCATGCGGCGATTGCGATGCGCTGAATCAGCAGCACTGAAGTTGATGCCGCAGTTCTTTGAAATTTCTCACCGAGGCATTCAAGAAATCCCGCCGCTGCGTAGAACTCGACAAGATTCAACAGGACGAGGCGATTGAAGTGAACGCAACCTGACGCATCGGTTGCGACGTGAGGCAGGTTGCCAGGTTCATCACGCTCAAAAAAACAGCAATTGACTCTAGGCTTAAGGTTTGGACAACAGCGCTTCGTCGATGGATCCAAGCCACCGAGCTGACCTTGGATACCTACCGAGTTCATCGCACCGGGTGGCTTTGACACCGACTGCGAGCCCAAAGAAACACCGCATTCCTGCGGCTGTTTCCCGCATCAGCAAGTGTCCCCCGCCGCTACCGTTGTCCCATGAAGACAGGTGACGAGTCCGTCGCCATGAGGACACCATGAAAGCAGTGATATTGGCCGGTGGCTTGGGCACGCGGCTGTCTGAAGAAACTTCGGTGCGGCCCAAACCCATGGTGGAGGTGGGCGGCAAGCCTGTGCTTTGGCACATCTTGAAAAACTACTCGCACCACGGCATCAATGACTTTGTGATTTGCTTGGGCTACCGCGGCTACGTCATCAAGGAATACTTTGCCAACTACTTTTTGCACATGTCAGACGTGACGTTTGACTTGGCAGAAAACCGCATGGAGGTGTGCCACCGCCACTGCGAGCCGTGGCGTGTGACGCTGGTGGACACCGGCGACAACACCCAAACCGGCGGCCGTTTGAAACGCGTGCGCGACTACCTGGACGACGGCACGTTTTGCTTCACCTACGGCGACGGCTTGAGCAACGTCGACATCACTGCGTCGATCAAATTTCACCGCGAACAAAAACGCCTGGCCACGCTGACCGCCGTGCAACCGGCCGGTCGCTTTGGCGCGCTGGACATTCAAGGCCAGCGCATTTCGTGCTTCCAAGAAAAACCTGACGGCGACGGCAGTTGGATCAACGGCGGCGTCTTTGTGTTGGAGCCCCAAGTGCTGGCGCACATCGCGCAAGACAGCACCGTGTGGGAGCGCGAGCCGATGGAACAACTGGCCAGAGACGGCCAGTTGTCGGCGTTCACGCACACCGGTTTTTGGCAGCCCATGGACACCTTGCGCGACAAAACGCGCTTGGAGGAAATGTGGCAATCGGGGCAAGCACCCTGGAAGGTTTGGGTATGAAACGCGATGCATTTTCCTTTGCCGACTTCAATGAACCGGTTCACGCCGACACCCTGGCCGCGCTGTTTGGCGGCACCTACGCCGGGCGCCGCGTTCTGGTGACCGGACACACCGGTTTCAAAGGCTCGTGGCTGGTGTTGTGGCTGCAGTCCATGGGCGCTCAGGTGTTTGGTTTGTCGTTGCCTGCCAGCGACGCTTTGAATCACAGCGTCTTGTTGAAGCTGCCCGTCACCGAGGCCTTGATTGATTTGCGTGACGCCGCCGCCGTGCGCGCCGCCGTCATGAGCTTCCAACCCGAATTTGTTTTTCACCTCGCGGCACAAGCCTTGGTGCGCCGCAGCTACGTCACGCCTTCTGACACTTTCGATGTGAACGTGATGGGCTTGGTCAACCTGCTGGAAGCCGTGCGCGCCACGCCCAGCGTGCGTGTGGTGGTCAACGCCACCACCGACAAGTGCTACGTGAACGTGAACACCACGCGCGGCTATGTGGAAGGCGATGCGTTGGGCGGACACGACCCCTACAGCGCGTCCAAAGCTTGCGCTGAAATTGTCTCGGCCAGTTACCGCAGCAGCTTCTTGGGCGATGACGACGGACGCGGTTATGCCGTCGCCTTGGCAACCGCACGCGCGGGCAATGTGGTGGGCGGTGGCGACTGGAGCGCCGACCGTTTGATTCCTGATTTGGTGCGCTCTGCTGTGTCTGGCAAGGCAGTGCAAATTCGCTACCCACAGGCCACGCGGCCTTGGCAGCATGTGCTGGAACCTTTGGCGGGTTACCTGCTGTTGGGCCAGCGTCTGGCTGCTGACCCGCGCGCCTGCGCCGAGGCCTGGAACTTCGGGCCCGATGAGTCGGGCCAGCGCAGCGTGGGCCAAGTGATTGCCGATTTTTCCAATCACTGGCATGCAGTGAAATTTGAGATCGACACCAGCACGCAGTGGCATGAGGCCGGCCTGCTCAGCCTGAACTGCGACAAGGCATTGGAGCGCTTGGGCTGGTGGCCGGTGTGGGACGCCGCCACCATGTTGAAGCGCACCGCGCAGTGGTACCAACGTCAACATGACGACGGCCATCTGAACAGCTTGGCCGACATCCACGCCTATGTGATTGATGCCCGCGCCGCCAATGTGGCTTGGTGCTGGGACGAAGCTTCGGTCGCTGCCACTGCCACTGCCACCGCCAGTGCCACAGTGCACGCACGTCAACTCGCATGAACTTTCAGCCTGCGCCCATACAAGGCCTTTGGGAAATCACCACCACACCGCGCTTCGACGCGCGCGGCAGCTTGACGCGCCTGTACTGCGCCGACGAATTTGAAGAGATCACACCGGGCTTGCGCTTTGTGCAGGTCAACCATTCCGTCACCGCGCAGCGCGGCACGGTGCGTGGAATGCACTTCCAGCGCGCGCCTGCGCTGGAGGCCAAATTGATCCGCTGCCTGCGTGGCAGCGTGTTCGATGTCATCGTCGATGTGCGCGAAAACTCGCCCACGTTTGGCCGCTGGCATTCGGTCGAATTGACCGAAGCCAATCAATGCCAAGTCTTGATTCCACCCGGCTGCGCTCACGGCTTTCAAAGCCTGGCCGACAACAGCCAATTGCTGTACCAGCACAGCGCCGCCTACGCCCCTTTTTGCGAAGACGGCTTGGCCTTCGATGACCCCCGCGTGGACATTCGCTGGCCTTCGCCCATCACCGAAGTGTCAGAGCGCGACAGAGGCTTCAAGCGCATCGGCCACGGTTTTGAAGGAGTGCGAGCTTGAAGTGCCGTCATTGTGAAACGCTGCTTGACGACACACGCGATGTGTTCGTTGACCTGGGCACCGCGCCGCCGTCTAACGCTTATTTGCGTGAGGCCGACTTGGCGAAAGCTGAAGTCCACTTTCCACTCAAAGTGCTGACCTGCCCCAACTGCCGCTTGGTGCAAGTGGACGAAGTTCAGCGCCATGACGCCATGTTTTCTGACGACTATTTGTACTTCTCGTCTTACTCGCCGTCGTGGTTAGCGCACGCTGAGCGCTACGTGAGCGAGGTGGTGCCACGTCTGGGTTTGGACGCCGATTCACTGGTCATGGAAGTGGCCTCTAACGACGGCTATTTGCTGCAATACGTGGCGCAGCGCGGCATTCCGTGTGTAGGTGTGGAACCCACAGCCAGCACTGCTGCGGTGGCGCGCGGAAAAGGCATCACCACGATTTCTGAATTTTTTGGTGCTGAATTCGCTAAAAATTTCAAAGCCCAGCAACGCGGCGCCGACTTGGTGCTGGGCAACAACGTGCTGGCGCATGTGCCCGACATCAACGACTTTGTGGCTGGTTTTCGCGAGGTGTTGTCGTCAAACGGCACGGTGACGGTGGAGTTTCCCCACCTCATGCAATTGGTGCAGCAAGGCCAGTTCGACACCGTTTATCACGAGCATTTTTCTTACCTGTCGCTGCACACCGTGCAACGCATCTTTGAGCGCCAAGCGTTGACCGTGTGGGACGTTCAAATCCTGCCCACGCACGGCGGCTCGCTGCGCGTGTGGGCGCAGCACCAAGCCAACCCGCGCGCGGCCAAGTCCAACGTGGCCGACGTGCTGGCCGCCGAGGCCGCAGCCGGCATGCGGGGCGATGATTTTTACCGTGGCCTGCAAACCCGCATCGACGCCATCAAAGACGATTTGCTGGGTTTTTTGATTGCCCAAAAGCGCGCTGGCAAAACGGTTGCCGCCTACGGCGCTGCCGCCAAAGGCAACACCTTGCTCAACTACGCCGGGGTGCGGCCTGACCTGCTGCCGTACGTGGTGGATGCGTCACCGCACAAGCAAGGCCGCTACTTGCCCGGCTCCAGAATTCCTGTCGTGGCCGAGTCACACCTGCGCGACATGAAGCCCGACTTCATCGTGATCTTGCCGTGGAATTTGCGCGACGAAATCGTCGATCAACTGGCTTACGTGCGCGAGTGGGGCGCAAAGTTTGTGACGGCGGTGCCGCAGTTGCGTGTGGAGTGATGCGGGCAAGGTGACGGCGGTAAGGTCAGGCGGCAAGGTGACGCCGACAGAGTGCCGGTGTATTTGCCACCTCTGCTCGGTAACGCAGACTGGGCTTGCTTGGAGAATCGCGGATGGTGCGCCGTCCATTGCGCTTGTTCACCCTAAGGTTCAGTTGTGCCTTGGTTGTCAGTTTCACTCCGCTCGGCACGAGGGATTGAAGGGCTCGCAGTGACAGTCACACCCTGTTCGTCAAATCCCGTTTGTCACACGCCGTTCGTCAAACCGGTTTGCCACACCCCGTTTGCTATACCCCGTTCGCCCTGAGGTATCGAAGGGAGAT
>JANYJJ010000052.1 GCA_025358485.1 Burkholderiales bacterium
CATGACATGACCGGTGCAGCCATTTCTGCCATTCCCGCCATTCCCCCCTTGGTCGAGCTGTGCGACATTTCCAAAGCTTTCGGTGGCGTGCGCGCAGTGGATCAGGTCAGCCTCAGCGTCTACCCCGGCGAGGTGGTGGCGCTGCTGGGTCACAACGGCGCGGGCAAATCGACGCTGATGAAAATGCTGGCGGGGGCCTATCCCATCGACAGCGGGCAGGTGATGGTGTCGGGCCAACTTGCCAACATTGCCAACCCGGCCGACTCGCAAAAACTCGGCATCGAGACCATCTACCAAACCTTGGCCTTGGCCGACAACCTCGACAGCGTGGCTAACTTGTTTTTAGGCCGCGAGCTGAAAACGCGTTGGGGCACGCTGGACGATGACGCGATGGAAAAAGCCGCGCGCGATGTGTTCCACTGCCTCAATCCCAACTTCAAAAATATACGGATGCCGGTGCGCTCACTGTCGGGTGGGCAACGCCAAGTGGTGGCCATATCGCGCGCGCTGTACTTCAAGGCCGTGGCGCTGGTGATGGACGAACCTTGTGCGGCCTTGGGCCCCGAAGAAACGCGCATGGTTCACGAGTTGGTGCGCAAGCTCAAAGCCAACGGCGTCGGCATCTTTTTGATCTCGCACGACATGCCCGATGTGTTTGGTTTGTCTGACCGTTTGAGCGTGATGAAAAACGGCAAAACCGTGGGCACCTACCGCACCGCCGACGTGACTGAGGACGAAGTGCTGGGCATGATCATCGCGGGCAAAAAAGTGTCGCGTGTGGCCGAGTGTTTTGCACCTTCTGGTGTGGTGTGAGGCATGGTGTGAGCGCTGCAATGGCTGCGATGGCGGTATTGGTTTCGTTGTCGTTGTCGTTGAGGCTGATCCCCAACTTGGCGTGGTCGCAAGCTCAGCCGGCAAGCCAACCCCAAGTGCCGCGCTTCGTTGAAGAAACCGACACCTCGGGCTTGCAGATTCGCTTTGAAGGCGAAGGCGAATACATGGTCGGCGGCGGTGCGGCCACCTTCGATTGCAACGGCGACGGCTTGCCCGATGTGTACGTGACCGGCGGCGTCAACAAAGCCAAGTTCTACAAAAACCGCAGCGCACGCGGCGGGCCGATCAAGCTCAGCGAGGAACGCTCGGGCTTGGAATTGACCAACGCGATTGGCGCTTATCCGCTGGACATAGACGGCGACGGCGTCACCGATTTGGTGGTGTTGCGCGTGGGCGAAGTGGCGGTGTTTCGCGGCTTAGGCGACTGCAAATTCGAGCGCGCCAACACGCGTTGGAAGCTCAACACCGCCAACGCCTGGCACAGCGCTTTCTCTGCCACTTGGGAGCGTGGGCAAAGCATGCCCACCTTGGCGTTTGGCACCTACATCGACCGCAGCAAGCCCGAATTTCCCTGGGGCAGCTGCACACCAGGCAGCTTGTTCCGGCCCGATGCGTCGGGCAAGTTTTACGCAGCGCCCGTGCCGCTTTTGCCTGGGCACTGTGCGCTGTCAATGCTGTTTTCAGATTGGAGCCGCAGCGGCGAAGCGGCACTGCGCGTCAGCAATGACCGCGAGTACTTCAAAGGCGGCCACGAACAGTTGTGGAAGCTCGCGCCCGGTCAAGCGCCGGTCGAATACACGGCAGCCCAAGGCTGGAAGCCGCTGCAAATTTGGGGCATGGGCATCGCCAGCCATGACCTGGACGGCGACGGTTTTCCTGAGGTGTTTTTGACCAGCATGTCCGACAACAAATTGCAAAAGCTCGACGCTGGAGCAACGCTGCCAAGCTATGCGGACACGGCCTACAAACGCGGCGTCACCGCGCATCGCCCTTATGTCGGCGGCGACATTCACCCGTCCACCGCCTGGCATGCGCAATTTGAAGACGTGAACCACGACGGTTTGATGGACTTGTTCATCGTCAAAGGCAATGTGGGCAACATGCCCGACTTCGCCACGCTCGACCCCAACAATTTGTTGCTGCAACAAAGTGAAGGCCGCTTTTTTGAGGCGGGCCAGCAAGCCGGTGTGGCCAGTTTCCGGCGTGGCCGCGGCGGCATGTTGGTCGATTTGAACGGTGACGGCTTGCTGGACATGATCGTCGTCAACCGCTGGGACGCTGCGCAGCTGTGGCGTCATGTGGGCGCGGGCACGGCCGACAAACCGCTGCCCATGGGGCATTGGTTGCAGCTTCGATTGCAGCAACCGGGTGGCAACCGCGACGCCGTGGGTGCCTGGGTGGAAGTTGACTTGGGTGATCGCGTGATCCGCAAAGAGTTGACTGTCGGCGGTGGCCACGCCAGCGGGCACCTGGGCTGGATGCACTTCGGCTTGGGAGCGGCAAGTTCTGTGCGGGTGCGGGTGCAATGGCCGCATGCCGACAGAAGCGAATGGAGCGCGTGGAGCCCGGTGAATGCAGACGCTTTTTACCGCGTTGATCGCGAGCGCGGCGTTGTGCAAGTGAAGTTGCCATGACAAACCCCAAGCGGTTCTCGCGTGAAATTTTCGCGAGGTGTTTCACACCTGTTCGCTCTGAGGTATCGAAGGGCTCGCGCAAGCCAGTGTTCGCCGAAAGACACCCCACCCCCGTTCACCCTGAGGTATCGAAGGGCTCGCGCAGGACTCCCCGAACAGCCTCAGCGCAATCACAAAAACCACCCCCATCCAAACCAATTTTTTGAATTGCAAAGTGCAGATTTCCGATGAGCGCCCACGCCATCCACCGCCTCAGAGCCGCTTGGTTCGCACTCGCCGCATCCGTCGCCTGCACCACCCCAGCACAAGCCCAAACCACGCCCCCAAGCCCGGCGCCGCCAGCCTCCGCCTACACCGCCGCAGTCGCCACTGAATGGTTGCAACTTGCCCTCACGCTGACCCAACAAACCCCTGGCTTCAGCCCGCCCGTGGCCTCGCGCGCCTTGGCTTACTTGGGCTTGGCGCTGTATGAATCGACGGTGCCCGGCATGCCCGACAGACGCAGCTTGGCGGGTCAGCTGAACGAGCTCAGCTCCTTGCCGTGGGCGCAACCCGACGAGCCGCTGCACTGGCCCACCGTGGCCAACGCATCCATGGCCACGATGACGCGCATGATGTTCCCGACGGCCAGCGCCGAGAACAAAGCGCGCATTGATTTGCTGGAACGTAGCCTGCCGCTGAAGCATCCGCAAGACTTCAACCCCATCGCCATCACGGCCGACATCAGCAACCGGTCTGAAAGCTTCGGCAAGCTCATGGCCATGGCGCTGATGACGTGGGCGCGCACCGACGGCGGCCACGAGGCGTGGGGGCCGCTGAAGCGGGGGCAGGCCAACTACGTGCCACCCAGCGGCGCAGGCCAGTGGTCGGCCACGCCGCCGTCGTTTGCGCCGCCACTGTTGCCCTACTGGGGCAGCAACCGCAGCTTCGCTTTGGTCAACGCGGCGTCCTGCCCGGCGCCTGCGCCACCCGATTATTCAGAAGAGGTCACATCGGCGTTTTATAAAGAAGCTCAAGAGCTTCACCGCATCGCCAACGCTGCCACACAGGAGCAGCGCCAGTTCGCTTTGTACTGGGCCGACGACCCACTCAAAACCCCCACGCCCGCAGGCCATTGGGTTTTCATCGCCACCGATTTGTTGAAGTTGCGCAAAGCCAATTTGGCGCAGGCCGCCGAGTTGTACGCCCGCTTGAACATCGCCATGGCCGATGCCTTCATCGCGAACTGGGCCACCAAGTACCAAGTGAATTTGCTGCGCCCCGTCACCTATGTGCAACTCGTGATCGACAGCAACTGGGTGCCCACCTTGATGCACACGCCCGCCTTCCCCGACCACCCTTCCGGCCATTCAAGCCAGTCAAGCGCGGCCGCCGCCGTGCTGGCCAACACCTTCGGCGCGCAGACAGCGTTCACCGACAACACCCACAACGACCGAGGCTGGGGACCGCGCAACTTCAAGAGTTTTCAAGCCGCTGCTGACGAAGCTTCGCTGTCACGCTTGTACGCAGGCATCCATTACCGAAGCAGCGTGGAAGCAGGCAAAGTGCAAGGGGCGTGCGTGGCGCAGAAGGTGTTGGGGTTGAAGCTGGTTCGATGAACCAAGTCGCCCGCAAACAGCGATCAAAGCGCGATCAAAGAGCGATCAAACAGCAATCAAGCGATGTCGGTGCCCGAGTACACACGCCCCAAACTCGCGACGATGCTGCCGTCCAATGCAACCGAGTCGTCTGCGGTGAATTCACTGATCGCCCAATTTCCGGCGGTGTCGCGCGAATGAATTTCGACCAAGCGCTCGGATTGACTGATGAGCCAGTAAGCACGCAGGCCTGGCAGTTTTTGATACGCCATGCGCTTTTCACGGCGATCCGTGCTGACCGCGACCTCCACAACCACCAAGGCGTCTTCCACCAGCTTCTCGCCGTCGGCGATGGCTGAGCCGCAGTAGACCAAAACGTCGGGGTAGTAGACGCTGTCCGTCGCCTGCACATGCAGCTTCACGTCGTTGATGAACACTTGACAGGGTGTGCCTTCAAAGTGGTCGCCCAATGCGCGAAAGACGTTGCCGGTGATGCGGTTGTGCCGCAATGTGCCGCCGGTCATGGCGTGAATTTCGCCTCCCACGTATTCGTGACGTATGGCGCTGGCCTCTTCGAGCCGCAGGTACTCGAAAAAGGGAATGAGTGAGCGAAGTGCGTGTGCCATGAATCGATTTTAGGCTTGAGCAGCTGCATCTGTCGCGTGCTCTCCTGCCGCTCTCTTGCCACATTCCTACAATCACTTTCACACCACGCCAACCCAGTCCACACCATGCCCGTCAACCTGCAAGCCCCCAATCCGCAAGACCTTCACCCCGTACCTGGCGTCAAGTTGGGCATTGCGATGGCGGGCGTGCGCAAGGCCAACAAGCGTGACCTGACGGTGGTCACGCTGACAGCAGGCTCGCAGGTGGCAGGCGTGTTCACCAAAAACCGTTTTTGCGCTGCGCCCGTTAAGTTGTGCCGCCAACATTTGGCCGCCAACGTGGGCACGCGCGCCGTGCTCATCAACACCGGCAACGCCAACGCGGGCACTGGTGAAGACGGCTTGGTGCGGGCGTTTTCAACCTGCGTGGCATTGGCGCAGCATTTGGATTTGGCACCCGAACAAGTACTGCCCTTCAGCACGGGCGTCATCATGGAAAGCCTGCCGAACGACCGCATTGAAGCCGGCTTGCCGGCTGCCTTGGCTGACTTGAAAGAAGCGAACTGGGCCGAGGCCGCCGCCGCCATCATGACCACCGACACCGTGCCCAAAGCGGCGTCGCGACAAGTGCAAATTGGCGGCGAAACCGTCACCCTCACCGGCATCAGCAAAGGCGCAGGAATGATCCGCCCCAACATGGCCACCATGCTGGGTTTTGTGGCCACCGATGCCGTTGTGGCACCTGAGTTGATGCAGGCGCTGGTGCTTGAGGCCGCCAATCATTCCTTCAACTGCATCACGATAGACGGCGACACCTCGACCAACGATTCCTTCTTGGTCATGGCCACCGGTTTGGCCGGTCATGCGCCCATCACTGACCTGAATTCGGCCGAGGGCCGCGCGCTGCGCGAAGCACTGATTGCCGTGTCGGAACAACTGGCCCATGCCATCGTGCGCGACGGCGAAGGCGCCACCAAATTCATCACCGTGAAAATTGAAGGCGGAATGTCGGTCGACGAGTGCCGATTGGCGGCCTACGCCATCGCCCATTCGCCCTTGGTGAAAACCGCCTTCTTCGCCAGCGACCCCAACCTGGGCCGCATCTTGGCGGCGGTTGGCTACGCCGGAATCGACGACCTGGATCA
>JANYJJ010000083.1 GCA_025358485.1 Burkholderiales bacterium
CTACCTCAAGGACGTGCTCACCCGGCTGCCGACGCACATGAACAGCCGGATCGAGGAATTGCTGCCGCATCGCTGGCAGGCGAACAACTGACCTGTACCAACGAGCGTTCGTCAAGGTGGGGTGGCTGGCCGCTTACGAAGGAGTGGCTGGCTCTTGCCCAGGTCAACCGCCACGTCGAGCACGCCGCCGTTCGTCACGTGCACGAGCTTGCCTTGGGAATGCAGTTGCAGCTGGTAGGGCAGGCCGCGCAGCACGTTGAGCGACGAGCGCGAATGGTTGTCCTGAACGAAGACGATCTCCTGGCCCACGACTTCGTTAAACAGCTTCTGATTGAAGCTTTCCATGAAGAGGTCGCTCTCGTCGCCGAACACCTAGGGTTCGAGGATCAAGACGTCGGGCATCGCTATTTTGGTGATTTTTATTCACACGAATGGTCGGGCAAAAAAGCTGAAGAACGGTGCGACTGACCGACCCACAAACACCTTCAGCCGACAACATGCCCGGCGTTGGCGACGTACCAGGCCATCGCCTTTGCCAGCCCTTCGCGAACACGATACGCTGGGGAGTAACCCAGTCTCTCGCGCACCTTGCCGATGTCGGCCAGCGAATGCAGCACATCGCCCTCGCGGAAACCGCGCCGCTGCGGGCCGGCGTCGTGCAGGTGAACGAAGCGTTCGGCCAGGCTCGATCGCAGCAACTCGTACAGCTTGTTCAGCGAAGTTCGATCACCGACGGCGATGTTGTAGATCTGGTTCGGCGCGTCGGCGTTGCTGGCCAGCGCCGCCAGCAGGTTCGCCTGCACAGCGTTGTCGACGAAGCAGAAGTCGCGGCTGGTTTCGCCGTCGCCGTTGATGAAGACTGGCTCGTCGCGTAGCATCGAGGCGATCCACTTCGGAATGACGGCCGCATAGGCGCCGTCAGGATCCTGGCGCTGGCCGAAGACGTTGAAGTAGCGCAGGCCGATGAACTCGAATCCGTAGGTACGGGCGAAGACATCGGCGTACAGCTCGTTGACGAGTTTGGTGACTGCGTAGGGCGACAGTGGACGGCCGATGGTGTGCTCGACTTTGGGCAGGGCGGGGTGGTCACCGTAAGTGCTGCTGGAGGCTGCGAAGACGAAGCGTTTGACGCCGCTGTCACGCGCGGCCACCAGCATGTTTAAGAAGCCGGTGACGTTGGCGCTGTTGGTCAGAATGGGGTCGGCCACGGAGCGCGGCACGCTGCCTAGGGCGGCTTGGTGCAACACATACTCAACGCCCTCACAGGCACTGCGGCAGTCGTCTATTTCGCGAATGTCGCCTTTGATGAACTTGAAGCGCTGCCACTGTTCAGGCGCGACCAGGCTCTGCACTTCGTCCAAGTTGTGTTGGTGTCCAGTTGCAAAGTTGTCGAGTCCGACGACGCGCTGATTGAGCTTGAGCAAGGTCTCAAGCAGGTTGGATCCGATGAAGCCGGCTGCACCCGTGACCAACCAGGTGTGAGGCTCTTGGGCTAAGCGTGTTTTGAGGTCGGCGTAGGCTGTCATCGCTGCTTTTTTGGTTGGTGGAACTGTTGAGACGGCGTGATCAAAGACGCCAAACGCCCATTCCCGCATCGCTGAGGTCGGCGGCGTTGAAGGCCGATTTCACGTCCACAAACACGGCGCCCGGAACTGCGACGGCCTGGATTTGCGCGGCCGACATCGCTTTGTATTCTCGGTGCGAAACCGCAGCAACCACGGCATGGGCTTTGGGCAGTTCAGCCCAAGGCTTCAGTGTCACGCCGTACTCATGCAACGCATGGTCGGCGGCAGCAATCGGATCATGCACGTGCACGTTCACGCCGTAGGTCTTCAGCTCGGTGATGACGTCGATGACTTTGCTGTTGCGCAGGTCTGAGCAGTCTTCTTTGAAGGTCAAGCCCAGCACGATCACGTCGGCACCTTTGACCGGCAAGCCCACCGCAATCATTTGCTTGACGGTTTGCTCGGCGATGTACTTGCCCATGCTGTCGTTGATGCGGCGGCCCGCCAAAATCACTTGCGGGTGGTGGCCCAGCATCTCCGCTTTGAAGGTCAGGTAGTACGGATCCACACCGATGCAGTGACCGCCCACCAAGCCCGGACGAAAAGGCAAGAAATTCCATTTGCTGCCAGCGGCTTCAAGCACTTCAACGGTGTCGATGCCGATCTTGTGGAAGATGATCGCCAGCTCATTCATCAGCGCGATGTTCAAGTCGCGCTGTGTGTTTTCAATGACCTTGGCGGCTTCGGCCACCTTGATGCTGCTGGCTGAATAGGTGCCCGCCGTGATGATGGACGCGTAGATGCGCTGAACGATTTCCAAAGTCTGCGGTGTGTCGCCCGACACCACTTTTTTGATCTTGGTCAGCGTACGTTCCTTGTCGCCGGGGTTGATGCGTTCGGGGCTGTAGCCGACGAAAAAATCGGTCTTCCACTTCAAGCCTGACAGGCGCTCAATGATGGGGATGCACACCTCTTCTGTCGCCCCGGGATAGACCGTAGATTCGTACACCACGATGGCACCGCGCTTGATGTGGTGGCCAACGCTTTCTGAGCTTTTGATGAGCGGCGTGAAGTCGGGGCGGTGCGCGTCATCCACAGGTGTGGGCACAGCCACGATGATGAAGTCGGCCTCGGCGATGATGGCCGGGTCGGTGGAGCAGGTCAGTTGTGTGGCCGCGCGCAGGTCGCCGCTCGACAGCTCGCCGGTGGGGTCGATGAAATTCTTGTAAGCGGCGACTTTGTCGGCCGCCATGTCCAGCCCCAGGGTGCGAAATTTCTTGCCGAACTCGACGGCCAAGGGCAACCCAACATAGCCCAGTCCGATGACAGCAATCGTGGGGGACGTGAAATCAAGCATGTGCGCAGTCTCGCTAAGTGGTCAGGTGAAAATTTTGGGGAGGCGGGCGCTGTCGCGGCGCTGCCCGGTGAGGAAACGCGATGAAGTGCCGTCAGTCGGCCTTGAAGACCCGAGCCTGCGCCAAAGTTGGGGCGGCCACATCTTTGGCGGCCAGCTGCATGGGCGTGCCCACATCAGGCCAAGCGATGTCCAAAGCAGGGTCTGACCAGAGCACGCAGCCTTCCGATTGCGGCGCGTAAAAGTTGGTGGTTTTGTACAAAAAGTCAGCGCTGGGGCTGGTGACCAAAAAGCCATGCGCCATTCCCGGTGGCAGCCACAACTGGCGGTGGTTGTCCCCGGTCAACTCTACGCCCAGCCATCGACCGAAAGTGGCGCTGCCGGGGCGGATGTCGACAGCCACATCGAAAACGCTGCCTTGGGTCACGCGAACCAGCTTGCCTTGGGTGTGCGGAGGCACTTGGTAATGCAATCCGCGCAAAACACCTTTGGCAGAACGCGAATGGTTGTCTTGTACGAAGACGACGTTGTCGCCCACCGCGTCATTGAAGACTTGTTGGTTGAAGCTCTCCACAAAAAAGCCGCGTGTGTCTCCGAACACCTTCGGTTCGAGGATCAGCACGCCTTCGATGGCAGTGAGGATGACTTTCATGTCGGCGTCTTGGTTTGAGTGAGAGGCAGGTCAATTCCAGATATCGACCGTAGCGCGCGCATTCTAAAGAGGCTCCTATCGGGTCGCAGGCACTTCAGCACAGACCGGCGATAATCGAGGGATGACCGAAATCACGCTACCTGCTGACGCCGCTGCGCACGCTGAGACCGCTGCCGACACCGCTACCGACACCGCTACCGACACCGCTGCCGACACCGCTGCCAACGCAGTGGCCGCAAACACCGAGCCGCTCCTTTCACTCGAATTTGCCAGCGTCGGCTTGGCCGAAAGCTTGCAAGCCGCTGTTGCCGCGCAGGGCTACACCCTGATGACCCCTATTCAGGCGAAGGCGATCCCCATCGTTTTGGCTGGGCGCGACGTGATGGGTGCGGCACAAACCGGCACCGGCAAAACGGCAGCCTTCTCGCTGCCTTTGTTGCACAAAATGCTGCGCCACGAAAATGCCAGCATGTCGCCTGCCCGCCACCCTGTGCGCGCGCTGGTGATTGCCCCCACGCGTGAGTTGGCCGACCAGGTGGCCGCCAATATCAAAGCCTATGCGGCCCAGACCAAACTGCGCGTGGCTGTGGTTTATGGCGGCATCGACATGAAGCCGCAGACCTTGGAATTGAAGGCCGGCGTTGAAGTTTTGGTCGCCACGCCAGGGCGCTTGCTCGATCACATCGAGGCGAAAAACTGCAACCTGAGCCAAGTTGAGTATGTGGTGCTCGACGAAGCCGACCGCATGTTGGACATCGGCTTTTTGCCTGACCTGCAGCGCATCCTCAGCTACCTGCCTAAAACGCGCCAAACTTTATTGTTCTCGGCCACGTTTTCGCCAGAAATCAAACGTTTGGCCGAGAGTTATTTGCAGGATCCCTTGTTGGTTGAAGTGGCGCGTCCCAACGCCACTGCCAGCACGGTGGAGCAGCGCTTCTACAGCGTTGGCACAGACGATAAACGCGCGGCAGTGCTGAAGATTTTGAAAGACCGTGGAATCACGCAAGCCCTGATTTTTGTGAACTCTAAGTTGGGCTGCGCGCGCTTGGCGCGTTCGTTTGAGCGCGACGGTTTGCGCACCACGGCCCTGCATGGCGACAAGTCGCAAGACGAGCGTTTGAAGGCGCTGGATGCATTCAAAAAAGGCGACGTTGACGTGATGGTGGCCACCGACGTGGCGGCACGCGGTTTGGACATTGCCGACTTGCCAGCGGTTTTCAACTTCGATGTGCCCTTCAATGCCGAGGATTACGTTCACCGCATCGGCCGCACCGGTCGCGCGGGTGCGTCGGGCTTGGCGGTCACGCTGGTCACGCGCGACGACACCCGGTTGGTGAGCGACATCGAAAAGCTCATCAAGAAGAAGATCGACCTCGACCCCTTGGAGTTGGAAGACGCCGCTCCCCGCAGAGAAGCTCGACCCGAGCGCTCGCCACGTGCGGAAGAGGACGATGTGCGCGAGTCTTCGAGAGAAAGCCGCTCGTCGCTGTCCAATTCAGCGCCGACTTACACACCGCGTCCTCGGTCGTTTGGCCCCAAGCCGTCGAGCGATCCTTTCTTCGACAAACCTTACGAAGCCAGCGCGACTGCCGAGCCAAGTTGGGACAGCAAAACGCCAGCGTCAGCGATTGCGACTCGCGGCATGTCGCCCAACATCAAGCCCAAGCGCAAGGTGGCTGCGTTGTTCGGTGCGAAGGCGGTTGCGCCAGCCGATATGGTTGAAAGCGCCCCAGCGATGGTCGCCAGCGCTGACGCCTGACGGTCGCGGCTCAGCTGGACTCAGTTAAACGCCCAGGAAGGCAAACACCGCAGGCACGTCGTTAGGCAAGGTGAGAGCGCGTTGCTTCCATGCTGTCACGCTGTCGCTCCGCGTCCAACCTCCTTGCAGGGTTAAACCGCAGCTCACGCTGACGCGGCAGTTGGCGCTCAAGCTGGCCAACATCGCGGCCAGCAAGGCTTGGTTGCGGTAGGGCGTTTCGATGATCAATTGGGTTTGCTGATGTCGCCGCGACGTGGCTTCCAGGTCACGCAGTCTCAAATTTCTTTGCGCGGCGTCGACGGGCAAGTAGCCGACGAACGCAAAACTTTGGCCGTTCAAACCGCTGGCCGAAAGGGCCATCAGCAGCGAACTCGGCCCCGACAAAGGCATGATCGTCACGCCCAATCGGTGTGCGGCCTGCACCAACAAAGCGCCGGGGTCGGCCACGGCGGGCAATCCGGCTTCTGAAATCAAACCCATGTCCGCACCTTGCAGGGCAGGGGCCAAGAGGGCGTCGAGCGGTGGAGCCACTGTGGCTTTCGATCCCTTTTGCGGACGCGGCAATTCCACGATGCTCAGCGCTTGCAGGGCCTGACTGAGGGGCACGACGGCGTCTACCCGCTTTAAAAAAGCACGCGTGGTCTTTGCGTTTTCTGCCACCCAATAAGTGAGCTTCGAAGCGATTTGTATGACCTGAAGCGGCAGCACGGTTTGAAGATCGGCAGGCGCTGCGTCTGTGCTCACGCCGAAGTCCAAAGTGTTGGGAACCAGGTAAAGCTTGCCCAGCGGCCGTCCCAGCGGACTGCCAAGCGCCGGATGTTCTGTCATGGCAGTAAAGGGTTGATGCCTGCGCGCCGCAGCAAAGCGCAGGTTTGAATCATGGGCAGGCCCACCAGTGCGGTGGGGTCGTTGGAGTCGATGGCGTCGAGCAGTGCGATGCCCAGCGCCTCTGATTTGGCGCTGCCCGCGCAGTCATAGGGTTGTTCAAGCTGCAAATAACGCTCGATCTCAACGTCGCTCAACTGACGAAACCTGACGGTCACCGGCACCAAGGCTGACCCTGAAAAATCAGCGCTGATGTGCACCACGGCCACCGCCGTTTGAAACACGACAGTCTGGCCGCTCATGCGCCGCAGTTGCGCGACGGCGGCTTCATGCTTGCCCGGCTTGCCGATGGGTTCGCCGTTCAAATCAGCCACTTGATCAGATCCGATGACCACCGCATGCGGGTGGCGTCGCGCCACTTCAACCGCTTTGGCCTTGGCCAAGCGCAAAGCCAAAACAGCGGGTGACTCGCCTGGCTGTGGTGTCTCGTCCACGTTCGGTGCCACCACCTTAAACGCAAGCTGCAGGCGGCTCAGCAACTCGCTGCGGTAACGCGAAGTCGAACCCAAGATCAATGGAAGTGGCGTTTGCATGACGCCGATTGTCCCATCGCGCATCACTGAGGCGCGAGCCGCCGAATACACTCGGCCGCATGAGTTCTTGCGTTTTTGATCCCTTGCAATTGACCGTCGAAAACTTTGCCAAACAGGGCCAAGTGTTGGAAGGGCTGTGGCCCTTGGCGTCGTTGACGCGCTTGCAAGAAAGTACGCATGCACAGCCCAACGCCGATGTTCACGCCGACGTGGCGTGGCACCTGCGTGGCGAAAGCCGAGCCGGGCGTTCTGGCCCGCCCGAGATTTGGCTGCATTTGCAGTCCAATGCCGACGTTGCTTTGACCTGCCAACGCTGCTTGCAGTCAGTGACGCAGCACGTCAGCGCTGAGCGCAGCTTTCGATTCGTTCACGGCGAAGCCGCGGCCGCAGAGCTGGACGCCCAGAGCGAGGACGACGTGTTGGCGCTGAGCCGTTTTTTGGACGCGCGCGAATTGACCGAAGACGAACTGCTTTTGTCGCTGCCCTTGGTGCCGCGCCACGATGTGTGCCCTCAACCTCTGGTCGCGCCCGATGCGGCTGTTGAGGGCGACGACGGCGCGCAGCAGGAGCATCCTTTTGCCGCGCTGGCCCAACTCAAGCGGGATAAGTTGCTCAGCTGACTGTGTCGAGCTGGGTCAAAAGTGACGCGTGGGTGGTGCTAAACTAGCGGGCTTGCTTGCACGCGTCTTCTTGACCAATGCACAGCGCTATTCCACCCTGGTTTGCTCGTCATCTGAAGCAGCGCGGGGTCACCGGAGAAATTCATGGCCGTTCAACAAAACAAAAAATCGCCTTCCAAGCGCGGCATGCACCGCGCCCACTACGCGCTGTCCAACCCTGGCACCGCGATTGAGCAAACTTCAGGCGAAGTTCATTTGCGTCACCACATCAGCCCCAACGGTTTTTACCGCGGTCGCAAGGTGTTGAAAACCAAAGCCGACGCCTGATAGCTGCGTTTCGGTCACGCTGACTGCGACTTGTTGAGCTACCGGGCGCGGGCATGAAAGTTTTGTCTGCGACGGCTTCCAAGCCAACAGCTGTCACCGTGGCGGTCGATTGCATGGGTGGTGACCACGGTCCCTCAGTGACCTTGCCCGCGTGCAAAGCGTTTCTTGCGGCCCACCCGCAAGCTCAACTGATACTGGTAGGCAGCGCAGATGCGCTGGCGGTTTGTGTGGATTGGCAGCGCGTTCGCGTCGTCACTGCCAGTGAAGTCGTTGAAATGGACGACTCCATCGAGGTCGCGCTTCGACGCAAAAAAGACTCGTCGATGCGGATTGCCATCAACCAAGTCAAAGCCGACGCCAGGGGCGTGAGTGCCGCCCAGGCTTGCGTTTCTGCGGGCAACACCGGCGCGTTGATGGCGGTGTCGCGTTACGTATTGAAAACACTGGAAGGCATCGACCGCCCGGCTATTGCGGCCGTCATGCCCAGCGAACGACCCGGCGGTACCACCGTCCTTGACCTGGGTGCCAACATCGATTGCACCGCCGAGCACTTGTTGCAATTTGCGGTGATGGGAACAGCCTTGGTCGCCGCCGTCGAAGGTTTGGAAAACCCCAGTGTGGGTTTGCTGAACATTGGCGAAGAAGCGATCAAAGGCAGCGAAGTCATCAAGCAAGCCGGTGAGCTGCTGCGCCAAGCGTCGAGCGACGGGCACATCAACTTTTACGGCAATGTCGAAGGCAACGACATTTTCAAAGCCACCACCGACATCGTCGTGTGCGATGGGTTCGTTGGGAATGTGGCGTTGAAAACTGCCGAAGGCTTGGCCTCGATGTTGTCTAAGTTCATCAAGCAAGAATTCACACGCAACGTGTTCACCAAAATGGCCGCTGTGGTGGCCATGCCGGTGCTCAACCATTTCAAAGCGCGCGTAGATCATCGGCGATACAACGGTGCCGCATTGCTGGGACTGCGCGGCCTGGTGTTCAAGAGCCACGGTTCGGCCGATGCGTTTGCCTTTGAGCAAGCTTTGAACCGTGCGTTTGATGCCGCTCGCAACGGGCTGCTAGAGCGCGTGCACGACCGCATTCTCGAGACGCTTCAGGCCATGCCCACGTCGCCCAATGAGAAACAGGACGACAGTGCGGAGTCATCCAAAGTGGTGTCCTTGCTGGGCATCGCACGAACCGCATGAACCCGCCCGCCGCCCGTTATTCCCGCATCAGCGGAACCGGCAGTTACTTGCCGCCGAACCGCCTCAGCAACCAAGCGCTGGCAGAGCAACTGGCCGCCCAAGGCGTTGAAACCTCCGACGAATGGATCATCGAGCGCACTGGCATTCGCGCGCGACATTTCGTGGCTGACGGCGTGGTGGTGAGTGACTTGGCGGTTGAAGCGGCCAAGCGCGCCATTGAAGCTGCGGGTTGCACAGCCAGCGACATCGACCTCATCATCGTGGCGACCTCAACGCCCGACATGATTTTTCCGTCGAGTGCCTGCATCGTTCAGCAAAAACTTGGCGTGCAAGGTTGCCCGGCGTTCGATGTGCAAGCGGTGTGTTCGGGCTTCGTCTACGCGCTGACCGTGGCCGACGCCATGATCAAAACCGGCGCGGCCAACAAAGCGCTGGTCATCGGTGCCGAAGTGTTTTCACGCATCCTCGATTTCTCTGACCGCACCACCTGCGTTTTGTTCGGTGACGGTGCGGGCGCGGTGGTGTTGGAAGCCAGCGACACGCCAGGAATTTTGGCGACCGAGCTGCACGCCGATGGACGCCACGTGAACATTTTGTGCGTCCCAGGCACCGTGTCTGGGGGTCAAATTTTGGGCGACCCCCTTCTGAAAATGGACGGCCAAGCCGTGTTCAAGCTGGCCGTGGGCGTGCTCGAAGATGTGGCGCGCTCGGTGCTAGCGAAAGCGGGTAAAACAGAGGCCGACATCGATTGGTTGATCCCTCACCAGGCCAACATCCGCATCATGCAAAGCACGGCCAAGCGCTTGAAGTTGAGCATGGACAAAGTGGTGGTCACCGTGGATCAGCACGGCAACACGTCGGCTGCGTCGATTCCTTTGGCTCTCGACACCGCTGTGCGCAGCGGCAAGATTCGGCGCGGCGACACGCTGATGCTCGAAGGTGTGGGCGGTGGTTTCACTTGGGGCGCAGTGCTCGTCGATTTCTAGTTTGTCGATCTCTAGTTTGTCGGCCTTTAGTTTGACGATTTCTAGTTCGTCGATGTCCAGTTTGTCAATCTCTAGTTTGTCAATTTCTGAGCCGTCATTCGGCCTTTCGCTGTCAATCACATGATTTAAAAAATGACGCCATTTGCTTTTGTGTTCCCTGGACAAGGCTCGCAGTCGGTTGGCATGCTCGACGCGTGGGCCGACAACACCGCGGTTCGCCAGACGCTGTCAGAAGCATCCGAAGCTTTGGGTTTTGACATGGCTGCGCTGATCCGCGAAGGCCCAAAAGAACAACTCGACCTGACCACCAACACGCAGCCGGTGATGCTGACCGCAGCCATTGCCTGCTACCGAGCTTGGACGGCGGAAACTGACCTGGTTCCGTCGGCTGTTGCGGGCCATTCTTTGGGCGAGTACAGCGCCTTGGTGGCTGCCGGTTCGCTCACTCTGGCAGACGCGCTGCCCTTGGTCCGCTTCCGCGCGCAAGCCATGCAAGACGCCGTGCCCGTCGGCGTGGGTGCCATGGCCGCGATTTTGGGTTTGGATGCGCAAGTGGTGGTTGATGGTTGCGCCGAAGTGGCGGCGGCCACAGGCCAAGCCGTTGAAGCCGCGAATTTCAACGACCCAAAGCAGACCGTGATCGCGGGCAGCAAAGCGGGTGTCGATGCAGCCTGCGAATTGTTGAAGTCAAAGGGTGCCAAGCGTGCCTTGTTGCTGGCCGTGTCTGCCCCTTTTCACTCCAGCTTGATGCGGCCTGCCGCCGAGCGCTTGAAAGAGCGCTTGGCCCATGTGCCGCTGATTTCGCCCCACATTGCGTTGGTCAACAACATCGACGTGGCGGTTCAAACCGATGTGGCGTCGATACGTGACGCGCTGTATCGCCAGTCGTTTGGCCCTGTGCGTTGGGTTGAAACTGTTCACGCGCTGCGCGCTCGCGGCTTGAATCACATCATCGAGTGCGGCCCCGGCAAGGTGCTCAGCGGCCTGTGCAAACGCATTGATGCCGAGGTGATCAGCGCGACCGTGCTCGACCCCGAATCCATGATGAACGTGAAAGCGATGCTGGCATGAGCGCAAATGTGCAAACCAAATCGGTGGCCTTGGTGACGGGCGCATCGCGCGGCATCGGTCGCGGCATTGCCTTGGAATTGGCCGCGCGCGGTCACACCGTCATCGGCACGGCCACCACCGAAGGCGGTGCGCAGGCTATTTCTGAGGCGCTGTCCGCTCACCCAGGCAGCCACGGCGTTTGTCTGAATGTGAACGACGCCGATGGCATCGACGCCTTGCTGACTCAAATCACTAAAGACCACGGCGGCCTGCAGGTGTTGGTCAACAACGCCGGCATCACCCGCGACACCTTGGCCATGCGCATGAAAGACAACGACTGGGATGTCGTGCTCGACACCAACCTCAAAGCCGTGTTCCGCATGAGCCGCGCCGTGATGCGCCCGATGATGAAGCAGCGCTACGGCCGCATCATCAACATCACCTCGGTGGTGGGTGCCAGTGGCAATGCCGGTCAGGCCAATTACGCTGCCGCCAAGGCAGGCGTGGCGGGCATGACGCGCGCCTTGGCGCGTGAACTCGGCAGCCGAGGCATCACGGTCAACTGCGTCGCACCGGGTTTCATTGCCACCGACATGACCGACGGTTTGGCCGCTGCGCAAAAAGACGCTTTGATGGCACAGATTCCTTTGGGCCGCTTGGGTGCCGTGAGCGACATCGCGCACGCGGTGGCCTTTTTGGCGTCGACAGATGCGGGCTACATCACCGGCACAGAGTTGCACGTGAACGGCGGGATGTACATGAATTGATTTTTGCTGGCGCAGCACTTCGGTGAAGCGTCTGCTGTCATCCGGAATGCCCGGCCGGAATCTGTTCGCAAGTCGTCAGACTGACTGCCCCTGAGCAGTCTTCAGACAAGACAGTTTGCTACCTTTAGAATCTGGGCCTGTTTCAGACAACACTCCTGGAGGAGTCATGAGCGATATCGAATCCCGCGTCAAAAAGATCATTGCCGAGCAACTTGGCGTGCCTGAGGCCGATGTGTCTCACGAGAAAGCTTTCGTCGCCGACTTGGGTGCCGACTCGCTCGACACCGTCGAATTGGTGATGGCCCTGGAAGACGAGTTTGGAATCGAAATTCCTGACGAAGAAGCCGAAAAAATCACCACCGTCCAGTTGGCGATTGACTACGCGCAAAAGCACCACAAGGCTTGATCAAAGCGCTTTATTCATGACTCGTCGGCGCGTTGTTGTCACTGGGCTCGGGCTCATCAGCCCGGTGGGCAACTCGGTATCCGAGGGTTGGGCGAATGTCTTGGCGGGCCGCTCGGGCATCGCCAACATCACCAAATTTGACGCGACCAACTTTGCTTGCAAGTTTGCTGGCGAAGTGAAGGGCTTCAATGTCGAGGACTACTTCCCCGCCAAAGACGCCCGCCACATGGACACCTTCATCCATTACGGCTTGGCGGCGTCCATCCAAGCGGTGCGTGACGCAGGCCTCAAAACCAACGACGCGTTGACTGAAGACGAAGCCGAGCGCATCGGCGTGTTGGTGGGGTCGGGCATCGGTGGCTTGCCGTTGATCGAAGACACGCACGCCGAATTGGTGAACCGCGGCCCACGGCGCATCACGCCGTTTTTCGTGCCCGCGTCCATCATCAACATGATCTCGGGCCATGTCTCCATCACTTACGGTTTCAAAGGCCCGAACCTGGCCATCGTCACGGCTTGCACCACCGGGCTGCACAGCATTGGCGAGGCCGGTCGGCTGATTGAATATGGCGATGCCGATGTGATGATTGCGGGCGGAGCCGAGTCAACCGTGTCGCCCTTGGGTGTCGGCGGCTTCGCTGCGGCGCGTGCGCTGTCCACCCGCAACGACGACCCGCAAACCGCATCTCGACCCTGGGACAAAGACCGCGACGGCTTTGTGCTGGGCGAAGGCGCTGGGGCGATGGTGCTGGAGGAGTTCGAGCACGCCAAAAAACGCGGGGCCAAAATCTACGCCGAGCTCAGCGGCTTTGGCATGAGCGCCGACGCGTATCACATGACCGCGCCCAACATGGACGGCCCCAAGCGCTCCATCAAAGCCGCCTTGCGCAACGCCGGCATCAATCCCGATCAAGCGCAATACGTGAACGCTCACGGCACGTCCACACCGCTCGGTGACTTGAACGAAACCAACGCATTGAAATTGGCCTTTGGTGACCACGCCAAAAAGCTGGTGGTCAATTCGACCAAGTCCATGACGGGTCACTTGCTGGGCGGCGCAGGCGGCATTGAATCGGTGTTCACAGTGTTGGCCGTTCACCATCAGGTGTCGCCGCCGACCATCAACATCTTCAACCAAGACCCCGAGTGCGATTTGGACTACTGCGCCAACACCGCGCGCGACATGAAAATTGATTACGCCGTGAAGAACAACTTCGGTTTCGGCGGCACCAACGGCACCTTGGTCTTCAAACGCGTCTGATTCGGGCGCGAGTTCGCCTTCATGCGTGCGGCCCCAGCTTTTCATGTCAACTTGCAGCACTTCACGCTGTGGCGCGCTGGAGTTGCCATGTTCGCGCTGCTTGCCTTTGCGTGCAACCTCGCGTGGTGTGCCAGCGGCACCGAACCTCGAAGCATGGCCGTCTGGGTGATCTCCAACTCGCTTGCAATGTGGCTTGCAGTGACGGCCGTGCGCGCAACGCGAAGCACCCCGCTCAGCTTGCGCTGGGACACCTTGAATTGGCGCTTGGGTCCGATGACCTCAGTCGGCGAAGAGCCTGCAGCGGGTCAGCTCAAGGTGGTGATCGATTTGGGTTCGTGGATGCTGCTGCGATTTGTTCAAACCGAGCCCGCTGTTTTGAGCGCCGGTTGGCGCTGCGGGCTGCGCCCGCAAAGTTGCTTGGCTGTTCAGCGAAAAGGGCTGGAGCCCACGTGGCATGCGCTGAGGTGCGCGGTGTATTCTTCGCGGCCCGCCAAACTTGCTCCTGAGCTTGATCACGCCCACCACGCAACTGCCCTCGAATGAACGCCCCGGACGCTGATGCTCCGCTCGTAGAGCGCGTGAAGCGCGGCGATGTGAAGGCGTTTGAAATGCTGGTCGTCAAGTACCAGCGGCGCATCGAACGGCTGATCGGGCGCATGGTTCGCGATGTCGATTTGGTGCCCGACATTGCGCAGGAAACCTTCATCCGCGCCTACCGCGCCATCCCCAAATTTCGCGGCGAGAGCGCGTTCTACACCTGGCTTTACCGAATTGCGGTGAACACAGCAAAAAAGGCCATGGGTGAACTGAAGCGTGACTTGCTGGTCACGGAATCGGCCAGGGCTTCTAAGGACGATGACGACGACGCGCCGCGTGCCGAAAGCGAAGCAACTGACGGAGAAACACCGGAATCCCTGATGGCGAGCAAACAAGTTGCGGCCACAGTGAACTCTGCCATCGATGCGCTGTCTCAAGACTTACGCCAGGCCATCACGCTTCGAGAAATCGAAGGTTTGACCTACGAAGAGATTGCCGAGCTGATGAATTGCCCGATAGGAACCGTGCGTTCGCGCATCTTCCGGGCCCGAGAAGCCATATCGCAGCGTTTGAAGCCCTTGCTTGATGCGCGTCAAGGCAATCGCTGGTGAACACCTGGCAGCGATTGTGATCAAGACGCAAGCGGTTGAAACGACATTTGGAGTGTTTGATGAACAACGACTTTGAGACCCATTCAGCATCCGCCGAGCGCTTGTCAGCGTTCGCCGACGGCGAGCTTGATGCACAAGGCGCGTCCGCGGCTTGCGCCGATTGGCGCATCGACGAGTCGGCACGTTCACGTTGGCACGCCTATCAACTGATCGGCGACGTGATGCGCTCAGACGATCTGGCGTCCACGGCAAGCAAAGACTCGGCGTTTTTGCTGGCGCTGCGTGCGCGTTTGGCCGATGAACCGGTTGTCTTGGCACCGCAGCCCTTGCCCGCGGCTTCTGTTCTCGCCGCCAAGCGAACTTGGGGTTGGTTGGCACCCGCTGCCGTAGCGGCGGGCTTTGTGACCGTCGCGGGCAGCTTGACGGTCCTGTGGGCTCCTTCGAAAAATACTGACAGCCCCACATCGGTTGTGGCGGCCGAGCCGGTGCGCGCCTTGGCCGCCAGCGCGCCGGGAGTCGAGGCCATGCAGCCGCAGGTTCTGGTCGCCAACGGTCAGGTGATTCGCGACCCGCGCCTGGATCGCTACCTTGCGGCACACAAACAGTTTGCAGGTGCCGCCATGCTCGGTGTGCCTTCGGCGTTCGTTCGCAGTGCCGCGGCCGAAGCGCCTAAACCTTGAAGGGTCTGCGCT
Source organism: Burkholderiales bacterium (assembly GCA_025358485.1). Taxonomy (GTDB): domain Bacteria; phylum Pseudomonadota; class Gammaproteobacteria; order Burkholderiales; family Burkholderiaceae_C; genus JANYJJ01. The sequence goes on from JANYJJ010000083.1 coordinate 15,139, forward strand.
GATGTTGCACCGTTTTGCATTTGCCGGAGCTTGCGTTGCTGCGCTGAGTGCGTCCGTGTCGTCGGTCTGGGCGCAACCCGCGACCAGCAGCACCGAGGCCGTGACTTCAGCCCCAGTCGAACGCAAACAAGTTCGCGCGTTGCTGATGCGCATCAACGAAGCCGCGAGCCAGCGCAATTTTCAAGGCACCTTTGTGGTCACTGCCGGTGGTGCGGTGTCGAGCGCGCGCATCGCTCACTTTTGCGAGGGCAACAACCAGTACGAACGCGTTGATTCGCTGGACGGCCAAGCCCGCCACGTGTTCCGCCACAACGACCATGTGCAAACGCTGTGGCCGCAAAGCCGCGTGGCCACGATAGAGCAACGTGAGCCACTGAGCTCATTCCCGGCGCTGCTTCAATCGGGTGACGACCGCATCACCGACCTCTACGATGTGCGTCAGCAGGGCGTCGAACGTGTGGCGGGTCATGACGCCAACGTGCTCACCATCAAACCGCGTGACACATTTCGGTTCGGCTACCGCTTGTGGTCAGACCAAGCATCGGGTTTGCTGTTGCGTTCTGATGTGTTGAGTGAGCGCGGCGAGTTGCTGGAATCGTCGGCGTTTTCTGAGGTGACCATCGGCGTCAAGGGCCAACTTGACCTGGTGATTGGCCCGATGAAAAAGCTCGACGGCTACCGCGTGTTGCGGCCCGCCATGACGCCCACCAAGCTCGAGGCCGAAGGTTGGATTTTGCGCCCCAACGTGGCTGGCTTTGTTCAAGTCAGCTGCGTAAAGCGGCCTCTCGACGGTGCTGCGCAAGACGAGCCACGCGGCGCCAATGGCGCTCCTGTTCAAGCGCTTCAAACCATTTTTTCTGACGGCCTGACCTATGTGTCGCTGTTCATCGAGCCCTACAACGCCGAACGCCACAGCAAACCGGTGTTGACGTTGGCGGGTGCCACCCACACGTTGATGCGGCGTCAAGGCGATTGGTGGCTGACGGTGGTGGGGGATGTGCCAGCAACCACCTTGCGCGCTTTTGCCTCTGGGCTGGAACGAAAGAAGTGGTGAAAGATCAGAGCTGATTCGGATGCTGCCGTCATTTCGATGGGCAGCGGTTCCAAACTTTGTTTCGAGGTTGAATTCATGTTCGAGCATTTGTTGTTCTCCAAGTCACGTGTCGCCGCTTGTTTGTCAGCCGCTGTTGTGAGCATGGCGCTCTTCACGGCGGCCGCTCCTGCACCAGTGCATGCACAAAATCTGCCCGACTTCACCGAGTTGGTCGAGCGCGTGGGCCCTGCCGTGGTCAACATACGCACCACCGAAAAAGCGCGCGCTGGTCGCGCAGGCAGCATCCCGGGCATGCCCGAGATGGACGAGGACATGCTTGAGTTTTTCCGCCGCTTTGGCATGCCCATTCCAGGGCAGCCGCAAAATCCTAAGCGAGGTCAACCGCAACCTCAGCAACCCGACGCCGATCCTCAACAGCGCGGCGTGGGCTCAGGCTTCATCTTGAATGCCGATGGCTACGTGCTGACCAATGCGCACGTTGTTGAAGGATCCGACGAAGTCTTCGTCACCCTCACCGACAAGCGTGAATTCAAAGCCAAGATCATCGGCGCAGATCGCCGCAGCGATGTCGCATTGGTGAAGATCGAAGCCAGCGGTTTGCCAACAGTGAAGCTGGGTGACGTCGGCCGTTTGAAGGTGGGCGAATGGGTGATTGCCATCGGCTCGCCGTTTGGTCTGGAAAACACCGTCACCGCTGGCATCGTCAGCGCCAAAGGCCGCGACACCGGCGACTTCTTGCCTTTCATCCAAACTGACGTGGCCATCAACCCAGGCAACTCGGGCGGCCCACTCATCAACATGCGCGGCGAAGTCGTCGGCATCAACTCACAGATCTACAGCCGCTCGGGTGGCTTCATGGGCATTTCATTTGCCATCCCGATTGATGAAGCCACGCGCGTGTCTGACCAACTGCGCGCCAATGGCCGCGTCATTCGCGGACGCATCGGCGTGCAGATCGACCAAGTCACCAAAGAGGTTGCTGAGTCCATTGGTTTGGGCAAGCCCGTTGGCGCATTGGTTCGCGCGGTGACCAGCGGTGACCCGGCCGACAAGGCAGGCGTGGAAGCCGGTGACATCATCACCAAATTCGATGGCAAGACCATCGAGAAAGCCGGCGATCTGCCGCGCATCGTGGGTGGTGTGAAACCCGGGAGCAAAGGAACGCTGCAACTGTTCAGGCGCGGTGCCTACAAAGAACTCACGGTGGTGGTTGCCGAGTTCGAGGCCGAGCGCCCGCGTGCGACGGCTGAAAAAAGCGCAGCCAAACCCCCGGTTGCGGCCGTGGGCGCATTGGGTTTGGCAGTGGCCGATTTGACCGACGCGCAAAAGCGCGAACTGAAATTGAAAAACGGTGTGCGTGTCGAGTCAGCTGAAGGCGCCGCAGCACGCGCTGGCCTGCGCGAAGGTGATGCAATTTTGTCGGTCGACAACGTCGAGATCACCGGTGCAAAACAGTTCGATGCCTTGGTCGCCAAAGTCGATAAAACCAAGGCCATCAACATGCTTGTCAAGCGTGGCGAGGGCGTCACCTACTTGCTTATCAAGCCGCAGCGTTGATGGTCGTAGCGGCCGACTCTCGCGTCAGGTCTTTTCACAATGCGGGAGTGTTTGGTTGTTTCTCGCCAACCTAATACTGTGCGTTCACGCTTCGGAAAAGTTGGTGACCGCCAACATGCTTGAGCTGGTCTTGGATTGCATCGCTGCGCAAATAGAATAATGCGATTCAAACGCAAATTTAGGGTTGGATTTCGCATTGAGTGAGATCCAACAAATTTATCCCCAACTCATCCACAAGCTATTGTGGATAACATGTTGATAAAATCAGTGTTGGTCACCTGCAACGAGGGAATATCCAGCAACGGCGCGGTGTGCAGCGGGGGTCTTCTGGTTAGAATGAATCCCCAACAAGCAGTTGCCAAACATTTTGTTGGAAGGCGCGTCAATCGTTCGACGTGCCTTTTTTTTAGCCTCAGCACATTGCAGAGGCCCACCCAATCGCAACGCGGTTGAGAGCCTGCGCTGACACGGTGCCACCGTTTTTCTTCAGCGCACAGCAGACATAAAAAGTAACCGCAGCCAGCATGGATCACATTCGAAATTTCTCCATCATTGCCCACATCGACCACGGCAAATCAACCTTGGCTGATCGCTTGATTCAACGCTGCGGCGGTTTGACCGATCGCGAAATGGAAGCGCAAGTTCTCGACTCGATGGACATCGAGCGCGAGCGCGGCATCACCATCAAAGCGCAAACCGCGGCACTCAAATATGTGGCGCGCAATGGGCAAACCTATCAACTCAATCTCATCGACACGCCGGGCCACGTTGACTTCTCTTATGAAGTGAGCCGCTCGTTGTCGGCTTGCGAAGGCGCGCTGTTGGTGGTCGATGCCAGCCAAGGCGTTGAAGCGCAAACGGTGGCCAATTGCTACACCGCGTTGGAGCTGAGCGTTGAAGTGGTGCCGGTGCTCAACAAAATGGATTTGCCCAACGCCGATCCTGAAAACGCCAAGTCAGAAATCGAAGACGTGATCGGCATCGATGCCGACAACGCCATTCCGTGCAGCGCCAAAACCGGCATGGGCATCGACGATATTTTGGAAGCCGTGATCGCGCGCATGCCGCCGCCCAAAGGCACCGTCGAAGCGCCGCTGCGCGCCATGATCATTGACTCTTGGTTTGACAACTACGTCGGCGTCGTGATGTTGGTGCGCGTGGTGGACGGCAAGTTGAACAAAGGCGAACGCATCCGCATGATGGCCAGCGATGCGGTTTACGGTGCCGATCAACTCGGTGTCTTCAGTCCCAAGTCAGAGCCGCGCAACAGCTTGAACGCGGGCGAGGTGGGTTTCATCATTGCCGGCATCAAAGAGCTGCAAGCGGCCAAGGTGGGTGACACCGTCACCATCGAAAAAAAGCTGCCCAACAATCTGGGCCCCGCCACACAGGCGTTGCCTGGTTTCAAAGAAATTCAGCCGCAAGTTTTCGCCGGCTTGTACCCGACCGAAGCCAGCGAATACGACCAACTGCGTGACGCGTTGGAAAAGCTCAAGCTCAACGATTCGTCGCTGCGCTACGAGCCGGAAGTCAGCCAGGCGCTGGGCTTTGGATTCCGCTGCGGCTTCCTCGGTTTGCTGCACATGGAGATCGTGCAGGAACGGCTGGAGCGCGAGTTTGACCAAGACCTCATCACCACCGCGCCCAGCGTGGTCTACGAAGTCGCGCTGAACAACGGTGACGTGCTGCGCGTGGAAAACCCGTCCAAGATGCCCGACCTCGGCCGCATCGCAGAAATTCGCGAACCCATCGTCACGGTGCACCTCTACATGCCGCAAGACTACGTAGGTCCGGTGATGACGCTGGCCAATTTGAAGCGCGGCAACCAGCTCAACATGGCCTACCACGGCAGGCAGGTGATTCTGACTTACGAGATGCCACTGGCCGAGATCGTGCTCGACTTTTTTGACAAGCTCAAAAGCGTGTCGCGAGGCTACGCTTCCATGGACTACGAGTTCAAGGAAAACCGCGCCGCCGATGTCGTGAAGGTTGATATTTTGCTGAACGGCGACAAGGTCGATGCGCTGTCCATCATCGTGCACCGCAGCCAAAGCGCTTACCGCAGCCGGGCAGTGGTGGCCAAGATGCGCGAGCTGATTTCACGCCAGCAATATGACGTTGCGATCCAGGCCGCCATCGGTGCCAACATCATCGCGCGTGAGACAATCAAAGCGCTCCGAAAAAACGTGATCGCCAAGTGTTATGGCGGCGATGTTTCCCGCAAGCGCAAGCTGCTGGACAAACAAAAGGCCGGTAAAAAGCGCATGAAGCAAATCGGCTCTGTCGAGGTGCCGCAAGAAGCGTTTCTGGCCATACTGCAAGTGGACGATTGATGAGTGCGTTGACCGGTTTGCTGTACGGCTTGCTCGCGTTTTACTTGGGCGGCTGGTACCTCGGAAAGTGGAGTGGCAATTTTTCGCTGCTGTTGTTCACGCTGACCTGCGCCACTTTTGCCTACTGGTTGGTTGAGCGTTTTGTGTTCGCACCAAAACGCGCGGCAGCAGCGCTTGCGCTAGAGCAGCAAGACACAGCCCGTCGCACGCAACTCAGCAAGCAAGGTATTACCAAAGTCGATGGTGATGTGTCGCAGGCACGCGAAGCATTGCTGGCGCAACCCTGGTGGTTGGACTGGACGGCGGGCTTGTTTCCGGTGATCTTGGTGGTGTTTTTGCTGCGTTCGTTTTTGTTCGAACCGTTCAAGATTCCTAGCGGCTCGATGATTCCGACGCTCTTGGTCGGCGACTTGATCTTGGTGAACAAATTTCACTACGGCGTGCGCCTGCCTGTCATCAACAAAAAAATCATTGCCAACAACGACCCCAAGCCCGGTGACGTGATGGTGTTTCGCTATCCCAAAGACACCAGCGTGGACTACATCAAACGCGTGGTTGGTGTGCCGGGCGATGAGATTTCTTGGCGCAATCAAAAGCTGTACGTGAATGGCGTTCTGGTTCCGACGCAGGCTCAAGCCGAGTTCTATGAGGAAGGAAGCCTGCGTTACGAGCCTCAATTTTCTGAAAAACTGGGCACGGTTGAACATCGAATTTTGGTGAACCCTGCCCGTCAGCAGTTCTTGCCGCAAAACGAGGTGTTTCCGTTTCGAGAAAATTGCATTTACAGCGCTGAGGGCGTCACTTGCAAAGTTCCAGCGGGCAACTATTTCATGATGGGTGACAACCGCGACAATTCGCAAGACTCGCGCTATTGGGGTTTTGTGCCCGACCAAAACATCGTAGGCCGAGCCTTCTTTGTTTGGATGAATTTCGGTAATTTGAAACGCATAGGCCCATTTCAGTGATGCTGAGGTTTGAGTCCCCAACGCTTTCATTCGAAAAGACTCATTTGCGCAGGAGCAACACGGCATGAAGTCTCAACGCGGCATCACATTGTTTGGACTGATGGTTTGGGCGGTCATCTTGGGCGCAGGCGCGCTGCTGGCGATGTCTGTTTTTCCAAGTGTCAATGAGTATTGGACGGTCAAAAGAGTGGTCGACAAGATCGCTTCTGAAGGCCTGACCACCGTGCCCGAAATTCGTGCGGCGTTTGAGCGTGCCAAGGCCATTGAATATTCGATCCAGTCGATCTCCGGCAAAGATCTCAAAATCACCAAAGAGAACGAAAAAGTCGTGATCACCTACGCCTACGACAAAGAGATCAAGCTGGTGGACCCGGTGTTCTTGTTGATCAAGTACGAGGGCCGCTCCAAGTAAGGCCTGCCCAAAGGCCCACCCACGCATCCATGCCTTCGAGTCTTGCCGCACTCCAAACCCGACTCGGACATCGCTTTTCCGACACGCAGTTGCTCACCCGCGCGCTGACGCATCGCAGCTTCGGAGCCGACCACAATGAGCGGCTCGAATTTTTGGGTGACGCCGTCTTGAGTTTGGCGATCTCCAGTTTGCTGTTTGAGCGCTTTGCTGGCTCAGACGAAGGCGACCTCACCCGCGTACGCGCCCATCTGGTTCGCGAAGACACCCTGCACAAGGTGGCGTTGACGTTTGGCCTGCCCGATGCTTTGCGATTGAGCGACGGTGAAGCGCGCGGCGGTGGCGCCCAGCGCCCGTCGATCTTGGCCGATGCGTTGGAGGCAGTGATCGGCGCCACCTTTGTTGACGCCGGTTTTGACGCAGCCCGCGCCATGGTCGAGCGCATGTTCGGCGACATGACACTCAACACCGACATTGCCAGTTGGACCAAAGACGCTAAAACTGAATTGCAAGAATGGCTGCAAGCGCGCCGCATTGCCGTGCCGACTTACTGCATCAGCGCCACGCGCGGCCAAGCGCATGCGCAGACTTTCCAAGTCGAATGCGCAGTTCCCGCCCTGAGCTGCGCCCAGCTCGGCGAAGGCAAATCTCGCCGTGTGGCTGAACAAGAAGCCGCCCGGCGCATGCTTGACGCGCTGCAAAGCAGCGACAAGCAAGGCATCAATTTGCGCGCATGATGGCCGCTTGGTTTTCGTTGAAGTGTTTCCCTTTTGATTGCTGTCCATGACCTCGCCAGAAACTCCCGCCGTCGATCCTGACACCAGCAACCGCCGCTGCGGCTTGGTGGCCATCGTCGGGCGTCCCAACGTGGGCAAATCGACCTTGCTGAACGCGTTGGTTGGTCAGAAGGTGAGCATCACATCTGCCAAAGCGCAAACCACACGCCACCGCATCACCGGCATCCGCACCGTTGAAGAAGCGCAGTTTGTTTTTGTCGACACGCCCGGTTTTCAAACCAAACACACTGCCGCGCTGAACCGTACTTTGAACCGCACCGTCAACAGTGTGTTGGCCGATGTGGACGCGGTGCTCTTCGTGGTCGAAGCCGGAAAATTTGGTCCCGACGATGCCAAAGTTCTTGCGCTGATGTCGAAAAGCGGGCCGCAAGGCGAATTTGCCAAGCCGGTGTTTTTGATTGCCAACAAACTAGACGAAGTGCACCGTCGCGCGGACTTGGCGCCGTGGCTCAAAGGCATGCAAGACCAGCACGCCTTCGCCGAATTTGTGCCACTCAGCGCCAAGAAAGATGCAGACGTGCAGCGCCTGCTCGGCATCGTCAAACCTTACCTGCCGCAGCAACCGTGGTTCCACGAAGAAGATGCGCTGACCGACCGCAGCGACCGCTTCTTGGCCAGCGAAATCATTCGCGAAAAATTGTTCCGCCTGACCGGTGATGAGCTGCCTTACACCTCCACCGTGGTGATCGACAAGTTCGAAGAAGAAGAAAGTCATCAAGGCCCGCAGCGCTTCATCAAAATCGCCGCCAGCATCGTGGTGGAGCGCGAACCGCACAAGGGCATGATCATCGGCAGCGGCGGCGAGCGTCTCAAACGCATAGGCTCAGAGTCGCGCCAGGAGCTGGAAAAACTCATGGACGCCAAGGTGTTTTTGGAAGTTTGGGTCAAGGTGCGTTCGGGTTGGGCCGACGACGAAGCGCACTTGCGGTCTTACGGCTACGAGTGAGCACCGCGACTCGCACCCGCTCGCAGACCCGCGCTGCGCCTGCACCTGCACCTGCGCCTGCACGAGCTCCTGGACGAGCGCGCATTCCTAAAACGCCCGCGCCCCTCAGCGCCTTTGTGCTGCACCGCTACGACTGGAGCGAAACCAGCGTCATCCTGGATTTGTTCACGCGCGAGCAGGGCAGGGTGTCGGTGGCCGCCAAAGGTGCCAAGCGGCCTTATTCGCAATTGCGATCGGTGTTGCTGCCATTTCAAAAAATCAACGTGAGCTTGGGCCGCGCCCCCAAAGTTGACTTGAACAATCCGCAGGCCAGCGAAGTGCAAAACCTGCGCAGCGCCGAATGGGCGGGCGGGGCGGCCATGCTCACGGGTGCGGCACTGTTCTCTGGCTTTTACTTGAACGAGTTGCTCATGAAGTTGATGGGCCGCCAGGATGCGCAGCCCGCCTTGTTTGATGCCTACGCATTGACGCTGCCGTCGCTCGCATCAAAAATTGAAGCGCAAGTGCAGGCCGCCTTGCGTGCCTTTGAGCTGCGTTTGTTGCACGAGTTGGGCGTGCTGCCCGATTTGAGTTTGTCGACCTTGACGCTGCAAGCCGTGCAAGTGGACGGCCGCTATTCGCTGCTGCCCGAAGCGGGTGTGGGCCAAACGCGGGGCGACACCGACGTTCCCGGCAGCGTGCTGATCGCCATCGAAGCGGCCCTGCAACACGGCAGCCTGCCTGCGCTACAGCAGGCTTGCGTCTCTGCTTTGCCCGAGCTGAAAACCGTGCTGCGCGGCTTGCTTCACTATCATCTGGGCTCGTCGGTTTTGCGTACGCGCCAAGTCATGCAGGGGCTACAGCAGTTATGAATCCACTTGTATGAATCCACCTGTATGAATCCACTGGTATCAAGCGGGCTTGATGCGCACCGCGGCTTCACGGCTTTGTCGGTCAATTTGAACCGCGTCGCTTTGCTGCGCAACTCACGCCCACTTGACATCCCCAACGTGGTTCAAGCCGCCACCTGGGTGTTGCAAGCCGGTGCTCAGGGCATCACCATTCACCCTCGGCCCGACCAGCGCCACATTCGCACGCGCGATGTGTTTGAGCTGGCTGCGCTGATGAAGCAGTGGCCGCAGGCCGAGTTCAATGTCGAAGGCAATCCGCACCACAACCTGATGGATTTGATGCGCGAGTTGACCGCCCAAGGCATGTGCCCCCACCAATGCACTTTTGTGCCCGACAGCGCCGACCAAGCCACCTCTGATCACGGCTGGCGCTTGCCGCAAGATTGCGCCGCGCTGCGCCCTTTGATTGCCGAGGTGCATGCCATGGGCGCTCGTGTCAGCCTGTTCATGGACCCCGAACCGCAGGCCATGGCGGCCGTGCGGGAGGTGGGTGCAGACCGAGTCGAGATTTACACTGAAAGTTACGCGCGTGCGCACGGCACGGCCAAGCAAGCCGAGGTGCTGGCGGGCTACAGCGCCACTGCGCGCGCTGCGGTGGTCGCAGGCTTGGGCATCAATGCCGGTCACGACTTGAACCTGCTGAACTTGGCTGAGTTTTTGACAGCCGTGCCCGGCGTGCAAGAGGTTTCCATAGGTCACGCGCTGATGGCTGATGCGCTTGAGTTGGGCCTCAGCGCCACGGTGCGAGCGTATCTGCGCTGCATCCATCAAGCGGCAGAGTAATCGCATGATCTACGGCGTAGGCACAGACATCTGCGATGTGAGACGCATCGCTGCCACCTTGGAGCGGCGCGGCGAACGCTTCGCCGAAAAGGTGCTCGGGCCGCGTGAGATCGAAGTGTTTCGCGCACGTCGCGCCAAAGTAGAAGCGCGCGGTGTCAGTTATTTGGCCACGCGCTTTTCCGCCAAGGAAGCTTTTTCCAAGGCCATCGGTTTGGGCATGCGCATGCCCATGACGTGGCGCGCCTGCGAAATCATGAACGCCGCCAACGGCAAGCCCGAGATCCAACTGCACGGCGGCTTGGCCGCTTGGTTTGCCGAAAAAAACCTCAGTGCGCATGTCAGCGTGAGCGACGAAACCACCCATGCCGCGAGCTTTGTCGTGGTCGAAATCAAAGAAGGCACTTCATGAGCGACATCCACCACAGCCCCGTTGTTTTAGACATTGAAGGCCTCGGCCTCAACGCCGCCGACAAGCGCCGCCTCAAGCATCCGCTGACCGGCGGCTTGATTCTGTTTGCGCGCAATTGGCAAGACCGCCGCCAGCTCACCGAGCTCACTGCCGAGATCAAATCCGTGCGCCCCGATGTGCTCATTTGCGTTGACCACGAAGGCGGCCGCGTGCAGCGGTTTCGCACCGACGGCTTTACCCATTTGCCGCCCATGCGCCTGCTCGGCGAAATGTGGATGCAAGACGGCAAGCGCGGCACAGGCGACGGTGCACTCACCGCCACCGATGCCGCCAGCGCAGCCGGCTACGTGATGGCCAGCGAGCTGCGCGCTTGCGGTGTCGATTTGAGCTTCACGCCTGTGCTCGACTTGGATCACGGCGAGAGCGGTGTGATCGGTGACCGCGCGTTTCACCGTGACGCGCGCGTGGCCAGCGTGTTGGCCAAAAGCTTGATTCACGGGCTGTTGATGGCGGGCATGCACAACTGCGGCAAACATTTTCCGGGCCACGGCTTTGTGAAGGCCGACAGCCACTTGGAAATTCCGGTTGACAGACGGTCGCTGAAAACGCTGTTGGCTGACGATGCCAAACCCTATGAATGGCTCAGTACCAGCCTGACCAGCGTCATGCCGGCGCACGTGATTTACCCCAAAGTCGATGCTCGCCCCGCAGGCTTTTCAGCGCGCTGGCTGAAAGAAATTTTGCGCCAGCAACTCGGCTTCACGGGGGCGGTATTCAGCGACGACTTGGGCATGGCCGGAGCGCGCCTGATCGACGGCGCGCAGGTTAGCTACACCGACGCCGCAGCGGTGGCCTTGACGGCCGGTTGCGACTTGGTGCTGTTGTGCAATCAATCGGTGGACGGGGGTTCGGCCGTGGACGAGCTGTTGCAAGGCTTGGAGCAAGCCCACGCAGAAGGCCATTGGCAGCGTGACCCCGACAGCGAGCAGCGCCGCGTCAACTTGCTGCCTCAAACGCGCCCACTGACTTGGGAAGAATTGATGCACCAGCCGTCTTATCAGCGAGCGCTGGAACGGCTGCCTTGAATCAAGCGGGGTCGTTCTTGGTGTGGTGTGTGACTTGGGATTTAGACACGCGCGCTTGCTCGCGCCGCATGAACAAATAAAGGCTTTCCACCTTCTCGCGCGCCCAGGGCGTTTTGCGCAAAAACTTCAAACTCGACGCCACGCTGGGGTCAAGCACAAAGCAGCGGATGTGGATTTGGTAGCCCAATTCCGGCCATCCAAAATGCGCCACCAGCTCATTCAGCATGGCCTCCAGCGTGATGCCGTGAAGCGGGTTGCGGGCTTGGGGTGTGGGCATCGCAACACCGCTCGACGACGGATTCACTCGAGGCAGGTTCAGCGGAAGATCGTCGTGACGCCGCCAGAATTGACCTTAATTACGCGACCCAAGACTCTGCCGGACGAGTCGATTCGCAAACATTCGTACCCCGTGAGCGGTACGCTGCCCGGCACCTGATTGACGATGCACAACAACGCATTGCCTCCAGTGTCCGCATCCAGTGTCCAGGTGATGGTGGCAGTGTCGGCGACCACAGCCTTGGTGTTATTCGTGTAGTCGATTCCTGTGCCAATTGGCCCAGATTGCCCAATTTTTGCCGACGTGGGTAAGTTGGCGGTTTGCGAGATCACTGAGTACACACCGCCATCAGCGTCGATTGAACCCAACTGAACGTAGGGGTTCGCCGTAAAAAACAAATTAAATTTGCTCAGGCTGATAACTACACCCGCTCGTTTGATCGTGGTGGTTTGCAAGGCGGCCAAGGTCGGCTTGCCTTCAAATGTGGTGCTCGCTTGGGGCACGTATGCGTCGGTGAAGGTGTACGACTCAACCCCAAGCGTTCCTGTTAAGTCATAGGTGTGGGCCGTTTGGACGAATGTCGACATAACACTGGCCACGGGGAAGTCAACTCCAGTGGGTGGCACCACGACTGGCGGATCGACGACCGGGTTTCCTCCCGGCGCAGGTGTCGCTCCACTACCGCCACCGCAAGCTGTCAGCAGAGCTGCCGAGCACAGCACAACGGCTGAAAAGCGAAGCTGTTTGGCCATTTGGCTTTGAAAGTCTGAGTGTCGCGTCTGCATTTGTCGTCATCCGAAAATTGGGTTGGACGTAGCGTAATTCAGCTTTGTTCCTTGCGTGAGGTTTGCCACCCTGATCGGCCGACTTTTCTCGATTTTTGAGTGGTTAGCCCCCTGACTTGGGGGGGGGCAGGGAGAGCATACGTTTCAACCGTATCGATTCACCAGCAGCCCCAAGCCGTCAATCTCCACTTCCACTTCGCTGCCCGGCTTCATGGGCAGCACACCCAGCGACGTACCGCACAGGATCACGTCACCGGGCACCAGCGTCATGTCGGCAGAGATGCGAGAGACCAACTCGAGCGGTGAAAACACCATGTCGCGCAGCGCAAAGTTCTGGCGTTCACGACCCCCAACGCGCGTGCGCAAGGTGGCGGCCGCGAAGTTGAAATCGGTTTCTATCACCGGCCCCAACACGCCGAAGCTGTCGTAGCTTTTTGCGCGCGCCCACTGCGGAAAGCTGGGGTCGCGGTGCAACACTTCGACGGCAGTGACGTCGTTGGCGCAGGTGTAGCCGAAAACGTGTTCGCCAGCGTCTTCAACGCTGACATGGCGGCATGTTTTGCCGATGACCACGGCCAGCTCGCCTTCGAAGGCCACACGGCCGACATCACCGGCAGGCGGCACGATGGTTTGCTGATGCGCCGCGCAGCTGCTGTTGGCTTTCAAAAAGTAAAGAGGCTCGGTGGGCGTGGCCCAGCCGTTTTTTTCGGCCAACGCGTGAAAGTTGTTCCATAGGCCGATCATTTTGCTGGGCGTGCAAGGTGTCAGCCACTCCAGTTGATCGATTGCAATGCGTTCAGACGTAGGCAATGGCTGCTCGAACATATTGCCTTCGTGCACTTGCACGGTCGCACCCTCGACGAGGCCAAATGCTTCGCGATTCGCGTGTTTAAAGCGCATCCATTTCATCGTATTTTCCCTGTGTTGTTGGGCTACCTCGACAGGCGCTCAAACCGCATGGCCTTGTCGCCTGGAAGCGTCTCGTTCAGCATAGACAATCTGCACATGCTTGTTTTGTTTTTTCCACGATGAGATTTTCGCCACAGTTTTTTCTTCGCGTTTGTGCAACGCCGTTGCCTGACCTGTTGCTGCGCCAGCGCCGTGCTTGAACTGCGATCTTTGTCATGCGTGCGCGGTGGACGCAGTCTGTTCAATGATGTGTCTTTGAGCTTGTCTGATGGGCAGTTGCTGCGTGTCACCGGCATGAACGGCGCAGGCAAAACCAGTCTGCTGCGCAGCTTGTGCGGCCTGATGGCCCCGGCTTCCGGCCAAGTGCTTTGGCAGGGTGCCGACGTGCACCGCCTGCGCGACGAGTTCAACGCCCAAATGATTTATGTGGGCCATGCCGCGGCGCTCAAAGACGAGTTGTCGGCTTCGGAAAATTTGACTGCCGCAGCGCTGCTGGGTGGCCATGCGGTGAGTTCTGCTGCGGCGAAGGCGGCGTTGGCGCAGGCCGGGTTGAGCGGCCGTGAAAGGCTGCCAGCGCGCAACTTGTCGCAGGGTCAGCGACGTCGTGTGGCCTTGGCGCGATTGGCGTTGAAAAGCAGCGCCCGCTTGTGGATCTTGGACGAGCCCTTCAACGCGCTCGACACCGCCGCCACCGATTGGCTGCTGGGCCTGATCACCGCGCACTTGACTGGTGGCGGCTTGGTGGTGCTGACCAGCCACCAGCCTGTTGCGCTGCCTGAATCGGTTCAACAAGTGGTGTTGGCACTGTGAGCCCCGCCACTTCATCCAGCTCCGCTTGGAACGGCATGCGCTGCATCTTCATGCGCGATTTGCGCATCGCGCTGCGCCGCCGCGCCGACACGTTGGCGGCGCTGTTTTTTTTCGTGATTGTGGTCAGCTTGTTCCCGCTCGGCGTCGGCCCCGAGCCTGCGCTGCTGCGCAGCATGGCTGCGGGCGTGGTGTGGGTGGCGGCGCTGCTTGCGTCCATGTTGTCGTTGGCGCGGCTGTTTGCCGACGACCACCATGACGGCACCTTAGAGCAACTGTTGCTGTCGGCCACGCCCTTGCCGCTGCTGGTGTTTGCCAAGATGGCCGCGCATTGGCTGGCCAGCGGCCTGTTGCTGGCGTTGATCTCGCCGTTGTTGGCTTTGCAGTTCGACATGTCCGCGTCGGGCATTGGTGTTTTGGCTTTGTCGCTGCTGCTCGGCACGCCCTTGCTCAGCCTGATAGGCGGCATCGGCGCAGCGCTCACGGTGGGGGTTCGCGGTGGTGGGGTGTTGTTGTCCTTGCTGGTGCTGCCGCTGTATGTGCCGGTGATAATCTTTGGTGCTGGTGCGGTAGAGGCCAGCAATTCCGGGCTCGGCGTCGTCGGCCACTTCTCACTGCTCGGTGCCATGCTGGTGCTGGCCCTGTTTTTGGCACCGCTGGCCACCGCGGCGGCCTTGCGAATTTCCATCGAATGAATTTCTTCATAGACATGCCGTCCGCTCGGAGCCCGTCGCAGTGAGCGCTGCTCCAAAAATCAATTGGTTCAAGTACGCCGCGCCACAAAGCTTGCACGCATTGGCGGGCGCTGCGCTGCCGTGGTTCGTTGCGGCGGGCGTTTTGCTCGCCGTGGTGGGACTGTGGATAGGTCTGGGCTCAGCACCCACCGACGCCCAGCAAGGTGAGGTTTACCGCATCATCTTCATCCACGTACCTGCCGCCTGGATGTCGATGGTGATCTATTTGGCGATGGCGTTTTGGGCCGGTGTGGGCTTGGTTTTCAACGCGCGGAGCGCATCGGCCTTGGCACTGTCGTTGGCACCTACGGGTGCCTTGATGACCTTTATTGCCCTGTGGACGGGCGCGCTGTGGGGGAAGCCCACCTGGGGCGCGTGGTGGGTGTGGGACGCGCGGCTCACGTCGGAATTGATATTGCTGTTTTTGTACATCGGCTACTTGTCGCTGCACGCAGCCATTGACGACACCCGCCGCGCTGATCGCGCCGCCGCGTTGCTGGCTTTGGTGGGCGTGGTCAACGTGCCCATCATTTACTTTTCGGTGAAGTGGTGGAACACCTTGCATCAGGGCGCATCGGTCAGCCTTTTGCGCGCGCCCAGCATGGCTACCACCATGCTCACCGGCATGCTGATCATGTCCCTGGCGTTTTGGATGTACAGCATGGCCGTGGCGTTGCTGCGGCTGCGCGTGATTTTGTTGGAGCGCGAGCAGCATGCTGCGTGGGCTCAACAAACTTTGGCAGAGATGCGCGCATGAAATCCAACATGATTTGGAACTTGAACTGGGCCAGTGCGTCTGACTTTTTGGCCATGGGCGGCTACGGGCTGTATGTGTGGGGCTCGTTCGGCGTGTCGGCCTTGGTGATGATGATCGAGGTGTGGTCGCTGGCAGCGCGGCGGAGCGCACTTCGCGACCTTCACACCGACGCGAACGCAAGCAATTTGGAGAATTCCTGAATGAAAGCCAGAACCAAGCGCGGCGTGGCCATCGCCGTCGGTCTGACCGCCTTGGGTGTGGCGGCGGCTTTGGTGCTGAACGCCTTCCAAAGCAATGTGGTGTTCTTCTTCAGCCCCACGCAAGTGGCTGCGAATGAGGCCCCACGCGACCGTAACTTTCGCATCGGTGGCTTGGTGGAGCAGGGCAGCATCAAGCGCGACCCTGCCGGGTTGACGGTCAACTTTGTCGTCACCGATTTGGCCAAAACCATCCCCGTGACTTACACCGGCTTGCTGCCAGATTTGTTCCGCGAAGGCAAAGGCGTGGTCGCACAAGGCAAGCTCGGTGCCGACGGCTTGTTCCGTGCTGACCAAGTGCTGGCGAAGCATGACGAGAACTACATGCCGCCCGAAGCGGCCGACGCGCTCAAGCGGGCGCAGGCGGGCTCTATGTCGGCCGCAGCGACCATGAAATCTACCGGGAAAGAGAGCAAGCCATGATTCCTGAACTCGGTCATTTCGCCCTCATCTTGGCGCTGACGATGGCGCTGTCGCAAAGCGTGTTGCCGCTCATCGGCGCGAAAACCGGCAACGTGGCCTGGATGGCGTTGGCGCGGCCCTCGGCCTGGGGCCAATTTTTGTTTGTGGGCTTGGCCTACGGCTGCCTGACTCACGCCTTCATCAACAACGACTTCTCGGTGTTGTTGGCCGCGCAGCACTCCAATTCCACCTTGCCGCTCGTTTACCGAATCACAGCCGTGTGGGGCAACCACGAAGGCTCGATCCTGTTGTGGTCGCTGATTTTGTCGGGCTGGACGTTGGCCGTGGCCATCTTCTCCAAGCAGCTGGACGACCGCATGATTGCGCGCGTGTTGGGCGTGATGGGCCTCATCAGTTGCGGTTTCATTTTGTTCACCTTGCTGACGTCCAACCCCTTCCTTCGCTTGCTGCCTGCCGCGGCTGACGGGCGCGATTTGAATCCCTTGCTGCAAGACGCTGGAATGATCATTCATCCGCCCACGCTCTACATGGGCTACGTTGGTTTTGTGGTGGCGTTTGCATTTGCTATTGCTGCGCTTTTGGCCGGTCGACTCGATGCGGCTTGGGCCCGTTGGTCGCGTCCATGGACCACAGCCGCATGGTGCTTTCTGACGGTGGGCATCGCCTTGGGCAGCTTCTGGGCGTACTACGAGCTGGGCTGGGGCGGTTGGTGGTTTTGGGACCCGGTTGAGAATGCGTCTTTCATGCCGTGGTTGGTCGGTACGGCCTTGATGCACTCGCTGTCGGTCACAGAAAAGCGCGGCGGCTTCAAGATGTGGACGGCGCTGTTGGCCATCTTGACTTTCAGTTTGTCGCTGCTGGGCACCTTCATCGTTCGGTCGGGTGTGCTGAGCTCGGTGCACGCGTTTGCCACCGACCCAGCGCGCGGCATTTTCATCCTTGGTTTTTTGGCGGTGGTGATCGGTGGCTCGCTGTTGTTGTTTGCCTTGCGCGCACCCAAGGTCAGCGCAGGTGGCAGTTTTGAGATGGTGTCGCGCGAGTCCATGCTGCTGGCCAACAACGTCCTTTTGGTGGTGGCTGCCGCCGCCGTTTTACTGGGCACGATTTACCCCTTGGTGCTCGACGCCATGGGCATGGGCAAGCTCTCGGTCGGCCCGCCTTACTTCGTGGCGGTGTTCGTGCCCTTGATGGCTCCGGCTTTGTTTTTGATGGGCGTGGGCCCGATGACGCGTTGGCGCAAAGCCGAGGTCATGGACTTGGGAAAACGCCTGCGATGGGCCTTCGCTGTGAGCTTTGCATCTGCCGTGATCGCGCCGTTTGTGCTGGGCCATTGGACCCCCATGGTTGGCTTTGGCTTGCTGCTGGCCGCGTGGATTGCCAGCACCGCTGTGGTCAATTTGGTGATGCGCGTGCGTGAGCATCCAGCGCCTGCGGCGACGGCTTTGGCCGCGCAGCCTGGCAGCTACTACGGCATGTTGTTGGCCCACTTTGGCGTGGCGGTGTTCATCGTTGGTGTGACCATGGTGAGTGGCTACTCGACCGAATCAGACGTGCGCATGGAAGTCGGCGACACCACGGCTGCCGGCCAGTATCAAGTGCGCATGGACGGCGTCAAGCGCGTCGTCGGCCCCAACTACGTGTCGTCCCAGGCCAGCCTCAGCGTCACCGAGAACGGCAAACTTGTGGGCGTGCTCACACCCGAGCGTCGTGTCTACAACGTCAGTCGTTCACCGATGACTGAAGTCGCGATTGACCGCGGCATCACGCGTGATGTTTACGTGGCGCTTGGCGAGCCTGTGAGCGCCACCGCATGGAGCGTGCGCGTGCATCACAAGCCGTTTGTGAATCTGATTTGGATCGGCTGCCTGCTGATGGCCTTCGGCGGCTTGCTGGCCATCATGGACAGGCGCTATCGCGTTAAGCGTCAGGCATTGGCACCGCAGAGGGCGCCACCTATCGCGCCCGCAGCGAAGCCTGTTGAAACACCAGCCGTGATCGCTTGAAAAGCTTGAATCGTCAGAAACGAATGAAGCGCTATTTGCTGCCGCTGTTGATTTTTTTGGTGCTGGTTGGCTTTTTTGCTGTGGGCTTGAACCTCAACCCACGTGAAGTGCCGTCGCCCTTGATCGGCAAACCCGCGCCCGTGTTCAGCCTGCCGCGTCTGGACGACGCGTCAAAAAAGTTCTCGGCACAAGACATGAAGGGCAAAGTTTGGGTCGTCAACGTGTGGGCTTCGTGGTGCGCGCCGTGCCGTCAAGAACACGTGTTGGTGACTGAGATGGCCAAGCGCGGCGGTGTCCCGGTGGTGGGCTTGAATTACAAAGACCAGCCAACCAACGCACGGGCTTGGTTGGCAGAGCTGGGCAACCCGTATGCGGCCACGGCGTCTGACCTGGAAGGCTTGGTGGGCATCGATTTTGGTGTCTACGGCGTGCCAGAAACTTTTGTCATCGACCAAGCCGGTGTGATCCGTTTCAAGCACATAGGCCCGTTGACCGCCGATGCCTTGCAGGCAAAAATTTTGCCGATGTTGAGGAAGCTCGGTGCGTAATTTTTTTCTGGTTTTGTGGATGACATGTGCTGCTGCGCCCTGGGCAGCAGCCCAAGCTGTGACCCCGGCCGTGACGCCGGCCGTGACACCAGCCACGCCGCATCAAGCGCCCAGCACCTTTGCCGACCCTGTTTTAGAAGCCCGTGTGCTGGTCATTGCCGAAGAACTGCGCTGCTTGGTTTGCCAAAATGAAACCATCGCTGCATCGCACGCCGACTTGGCCATCGACCTGCGCAAGCAAATTCGCACCAAGCTGGTCGAGGGTCAATCGCAGCAACAAATTCTGGATTTCATGGCCGACCGCTACGGCGACTTCGTGCTGTACCGGCCTCGCCTGAAAGCGAGCACCATCATGTTGTGGGCGGGGCCGTTTGCCTTGTTGATGGTGGCGTTGGCTGCGCTGACCATGAACATACGCCGCCGTCGGCAAAGCATTTCCAGCACCAAGTTGAGCCCTGCCGATGCCGAACGCGCGCAACGCTTGCTGGACGGCGCGGTGGTTGCCAACACGGTGCCGCCTGCCAACAAGGCAACGCCTGCCAATAGAACCACGCCTTCACCATGACCGTTTTTTGGATATTTGCTGCTGGCTGTGTCGTGCTGGCGCTGGGCCTGTTGTTGCCGGCTTTGCTGCGTGCGCGAAGTGAAGCGGCCGGTGGCCAAGATGCCGCGCAGGCCAACCTGGCCATCTTGCGTGGACAGTTGTTGCAGCTTGATGCCGAGTTGGCCAATGGCAGTTTGGACGTCGAACAACACCGTGTGGCGCGCACAGAGATTGCACGCCGCGTGCTCGAAGAAGAAGCCGTTGGCGATGCGCCGCGCACTGCCGGCGCGTCGCGCAAAACCGCCGTGCTGGTCGGGCTGTGCGTGCCCGTTTTTGCGTTCGCGGCATACACGTATCTCGGCAATTTCGAGGCCATGTCACCACAGGCCAGAGCCGGTGCGCCCGAGGGTGATGCGACTGGTGAAGTGACCCAGGCTCAGATCACGGCCATGGTCGAAACCTTAGCGCAGCGCATGAAAGAAAAGCCCGACGACCCGGTCGGCTGGACGATGCTGGCCAACGCCTACTCGGCCTTGCAGCGCTTCCCCGAAGCCGATGAGGCTTACAAAAAAGCCACTGCGCTGACACCCAACAACGCCCAGCTTTTGGCCGACCATGCCGACGTTTTGGCCATGATCCAAGGCCGCAGCGCGGCTGGCGAACCACTCAAGTTGATCGAGCGCGCCTTGGCCATTGAGCCCAACAATTTGAAGGCGCTGGCACTCGCGGGCAGCGCGGCTTATGAGCGCAAAGATTTCCCGACGGCGCTGGGCTATTGGGGCAAAGCGCGCAAGTTGGCACCCGAGGGTGAATTTGCCAACAGCCTGGACGCCAGCATCGCGGAGATCAAACAAACTGCGCCGGGTGCGGTGGCGATGGGCTCGGGCACGGGCACGGGCACGGGCGTACCGGCTGGGCCAGTGGCTGCGGGGGCAAGCGCTGCCTCGGTGGCCGTGACTGGCACTGCGACTGGCACCATCACTGGCACTATCACAGGCACCATCACCGGCACCATCACCGGCACCATCAGCTTGGCCCCCGCGCTGTTGGCCCGCGCCGCACCCACTGACACCGTCTTCATCTTCGCCCGCGCTGCAGAAGGCCCGCGGATGCCGTTGGCTTTCGTGAAGAAACAGGTCAGCGACCTGCCGTTCACCTTCTCACTCGACGACAGCATGGCCATGTCGCCGCAGATGAAGTTGTCGAACTTTGCCGATGTGGTGGTGGGGGCGCGCATCTCCAAGTCGGGTCAGGCCACGCCAACGGCGGGAGACCTGACGGGGCAATCAGCGCCTTTGAAAACTGGCGGCGCTGCGGTGACGTTGGTGATTGATTCTGTGCAGCCCTGAAGACTCAAGACTTCATCTCTGAGGTTCAGAGGCTCAGAGGCTCAGCAGTGCAGCAATGCAGCAATGCAGAGGTGACCTACATCACCTTGGCCATCGCACTCGCCACGGCGTCCAAATTTCTGCTATTCAATGCGGCCATGCAAATGCGGCCTGAGTCCAGACCGTAGATGCCGAATTCGCTGCGCAGGCGCTGCATTTGGGGCGTGGTCAGGCCGGAATAGCTGAACATGCCTTGCTGGCGTGTGATGAAGCTGAGGTCATGCGTGACGCCGTGGGCTTGTAACTTTTCGACCAAGGCACCGCGCATGGACTTGATGCGCACGCGCATGGCTTCCAGTTCGCTTTCCCACAAGCTGCGCAGTTCCGGTGTGGTGAGCACTGTTGCCACCACTTGCGCGCCTTGGGTGGGCGGGCTGGAGTAGTTGGTGCGGATGACGATCTTGACTTGGCTCAGCACGCGCGCCGCTTCTTCTTTGCTCGCGCACACCACGCTGAGCGCGCCCACGCGTTCGCCGTAAAGCGAGAAGCTTTTCGAGAACGAAGTGGACACGAAAAAGTTCACACCCGATGCCAAAAACTGCTGCACCGCGGCCCCGTCTTCAGCAATGCCCTGGCCAAAGCCTTGGTAGGCCATGTCCAAAAATGCAATCAAACCTTGAGCCTTGACCACCGTGACCACTTGCGCCCACTGCTCAGGCGTGAGGTCGTAGCCAGTGGGGTTGTGGCAGCAGGCGTGCAGCGACACGATGGTGCCGGTGGCAGCCGCCTTCAACGCGGCCAGCATGGCGTCGAAGCGAATGCCGCGCGCCGCGGCATCGTAGTAGGGATACACGTCCACGTTGAAGCCCGCGCTGCTGAACAGCGCGCGGTGGTTTTCCCAACTTGGGTCGCTGATGAGCACCGTGGCGTTGGGGTTGAGCTTCTTCAAAAAGTCAGCGCCCAGTTTCAAACCCCCAGTGCCGCCCACGGCTTGCACCGTGACCACACGGCCCGAAGTGACAGCCTCACTTTCTGTGCCCAAAGCAGCACCGAACACCAAGCCTTGCACCGCTTTGTCGTAAGCCGCGATGCCGTCGATGGGCAGGTAACCGTGGGCCTTGGCGGCGTCCGTCATTTGGCGCTCGGCCCGGGCGACGCATTGCAGCAAAGGCAGCGTGCCCGCGTCGTCGTTGTAAACACCCACGCCGAGGTTGACTTTGGCGGGGTTGGTGTCGGCGTTGAACTGTTCCGTCAAACCCAAAATCGGGTCACGGGGGGCGGTTTCAACAGCTTCGAATATGGATGAAGGCAAGGGCATGGACATGGACATTTGATTTCCGTCGGGAATGAAAAAGCGGGGCAAACAACGCCCCATAGTTTCACACCTCGAACGGCAGGCCCACGTAGTTTTCAGCCAACGATGTGGCCGCCGCTTGCGAGCTGAGCAGATAGCCAATTTCGGCCTCTTGTACCTTCTGCGCAAACTCGCCGCCGTCCGGGAATTTGTGCATCAGCGTGGTGAACCACCAGGAAAAGCGCACCGCTTTCCACACGCGGCGCAGGCAGCGGTCGGAGTACGCATCCAGCCCCGCGCTGCTTTTTTCGGCGCGGTGGTCAGCGTAGTGTTCAATCAACCCGCTCGACAAATAGTGAACGTCAGACGCCGCCAAATTCAAACCCTTGGCCCCTGTGGGCGGCACGATGTGGGCCGCGTCACCGGCTAAAAACAAATTGCCAAAGCGCATGGGCTCGGCCACAAAGCTGCGCAGGGGGGCGATGCTTTTTTCTATCGATGGGCCGGTGACCAACGCTTGCGCAGCCTCTGGCGACAAGCGCAAACGCAACTCGTCCCAGAACGCGGCGTCGCTCCAGTTTTCAACTTTATCGTCGGCAGCGCATTGGATGTAATAACGGCTGCGGGTGGCCGAGCGCATGCTGCACAGCGCAAAACCGCGCTCGTGGTTGGCGTAAATCAACTCATGCGCCACGGGCGGTGTATCGGCCAGCACGCCCAGCCAGCCGAAGGGATAAACCTTCTCGAATGTTCGCAACGCATTGGCAGGCACGCTGGCGCGGCTGGCACCGTGAAAGCCGTCGCAGCCTGCGATGAAGTCGCAGTGAAGTTCGTGTGAGGCGCCGTCACTTGCATTGCCAGTGCGGTAAGTGACACGCGGCGTCGCGCCGTCGAAGTCATGCAGGGCCACGTCTTGCGCGTTGTAAATGGTGGTCAAGCCTGCGGCGGTGCGCGCGGCCATCAAGTCGCGTGTCACCTCAGTTTGGCCGTAGACCATCACGTTTTTTCCACCGGTCAAGGCATGCAAATCAATGC
Organism: Burkholderiales bacterium; assembly: GCA_025358485.1. Lineage (GTDB taxonomy): Bacteria > Pseudomonadota > Gammaproteobacteria > Burkholderiales > Burkholderiaceae_C > JANYJJ01. The sequence continues at coordinate 38,068 of JANYJJ010000083.1, forward strand.
GGTGTTCGGAGTTGCGATAGCCCAGCGCAAAGCCGCCGTGCACCAAGCCTTGAGCGTGCGCGCGCTGGCCCACGCCTGCGCGGTCGAGCAGGTCGAGAGTGCCTTGCTCCAGCACGCCCGCCCGTATGCGGCTTAGCACGCGGTCGGGGCTGCGCTGCTCGATGACCACAGTCGCAATGCCAGCGCGGTGCAGCAACGCGGCCAGCAGCAAGCCCGAAGGACCCGCACCGATGATGGCAACTTGTGTTTTCATAAGACCAGTTTGAGTTGAGTTTGTGCGTGGCGCAGCGAGGGCAAGCAGTCTTCGATCAACTGCGCTATGCCCATTCGTGCCGCATGCACGCTGACGTTCAAAGCGGCCAACACATCGCCACGTGAATTGAGCAAGGGCACAGCCAAGGTGCGCAGACCCATTTCCAACTCCTGATCGACCGCCGCATAGCCTTGCGTACGAATGCGTGCAATTTCAAGCATCAGTTTTTCGGGTTGTGTGATGGTGCTTGGCGTCAGAGCCACCAAGTTTTGCCGCGCCACCCAGGTTTGCAATTCGGCCAAAGGCAAGGCGCTGAGCAACATGCGCCCATTGGCAGTGCAGTACGCCGGCACGCGCGTGCCAGGCTGCAAGGTGCTGGACACCACGCGGCCCACACTGAGCGCGGCCACGCACAGAACGTCGTCACCGTCTAACACGCCAGCTGACGAAGACTCTTTCAAGGTGTAAGCCAGCCGGTGCAACTCAGGCTGCACGCTGTGCGGCAGACGCGCCGAATGCATGTAGCTCTGCGCCAATCGCAGCACCTTGGGCGTCAGCGAAAACTGCTTGCCGTCAGTGGTGACAAAGCCCAAATGGCGCAAGGTGATGAGATAACGGCGCGCGGCCGCACGCGTCAGATCGCAATGCGAAGCGACTTCGCTGATGGTCATGCGCGGGCGGTCGCGGTCGAACGCGGCGATCACACTCAAGCCTTTTTCGACGCCTGCGATCAAGTCGCGCTTCAGCGGCGCAGTGGCGGGATCAGCGTCTTTCGGAGTTCGTACGGACATCACTCATTGTGGGATGGCCTTGGACGGGCGTCATCGTCCGAGCAGCTTGTGTGCGTTTATCGCACGCTTCTAAATTAAAAGCTAAATCAAGAGCTCACGCGCCGTAGCAGCCAATGTGATGGCGTCGCCGTCGGCTGGCTCGATCAAAAGCGCCTCACCAAATTTGGCAAAGTTGCGTTTGATGGACGCCAAATAAACCGGGTCGTAGTGGTCGATGAGCAGCTCGCGCACCACGCGCTCTACTTGGCCGGTGCGTGCAGCTTCTTGCCAATGGTTGATCACGTCGTGACCACGCAAAGCGCGCAGCGCGTCCAAGCGCGCACAAAAAGCAGCGATGTCTTGAACGAAGAAATCGTAGTCTTGCATCAGCAACTTGACGCGTGCCTCCACCGTCAATTCCAAGCGCACACAAGGCGACGCGCGCATGCGCTCTATCAGCGGCTGTGGCACGCGCAGCTCGCCGACTTTTTTGCTCTCGCTTTCTATCCACACCGTGCGCCGGGCATCGAACTGTCGCAGTGCGTGCCAGATGCGGGTGTCGAACTGTTTTTGGCTGGGCTGCGGGCTGCCGGGCACCAAGCCCAACACCGAGCCGCGGTGATTGGCCAAGGCCTCCAAGTCCAGCACCTGCGCGCCTTGGGCGGCCATCTCTGACAACAAACGGCTTTTACCTGAGCCGGTTTTTCCGCAAATGACGCGGTAATTG
>JANYJJ010000126.1 GCA_025358485.1 Burkholderiales bacterium
AATGCCGCCAGCGCCGCCGCTGGTGCTGCCACCGCCGCTGTCGCTGGAGCCGCTTCGGCTGCTGGCGCAACCGGCGACATGGCTGCCAAAGTCGGCGACGCTGCCAAAGACGCTGCTGGCAAGGCTGCTGACGCTGCCAAAGATGCTGCCAAAGACGCAGTTGGCAAAGCTGCTGACGCTGCCAAAGACGCCGCTGGCAAAGCTGCTGATGCAATGAAGAAGTAATCGGCTCACGCTGATTCGAAAAGCCGCCCTTGGGCGGCTTTTTTTGTGGTGAATGCCGCCCTCGGGCGGCTTTTTTTATGATGACCGCCGTCCTTGGGCGGCTTTTTCTATGGTGACTGCCGTCCTCGGGCGGCTTTTTTCATGGAGCTTTTTTCGTTCTGCGGTTCACGCCCGAACGTCGACCCAATCAAAGCCTGAAACAGCATCGGCCGCTTGCAGCGAGACGCTGTAAGCGGCTGCTGACCCGGCGAGCGCGCCAAGCGCCAATTCAGGGCTGTTGTTTCGTTCGCTCAAATGGGCTGCCACCACGTCACGCAAACCGGCGTGAACGCAAGCTGCCAAGATGCGCGCCGAGGTGTCGTTGCTCAAGTGACCCAACCGACCGGCGATGCGCCGCTTCAGCGACTCGGGGTAGTGTGAACGGGCCAGCATGTCGCTGTCGTGGTTGCATTCCAGAAGCAAGGCGTTGCAGTTTTCCAGGTGCGCCAGCAGGTGCTCTGTGGCCATGCCAACGTCAGTCAGCACACCCAGTCGCGTTGGACCATCGGTGAAGCAAATTTGAAGCGGCTCGAGCGCATCGTGCGGCACCGTGTAGGGCTGCAATTGCAGATTGCCGACGTCGATGAGCGCACCGTCGCGCGCAAAGTGAATTTGTTCTGGCAAGTCGGGCGCACCCAAAGCACGCCAGGTGCCGCGGCTCATCCACAAGGGCACACGGTGTTTGCGGGCCAGCGTCAAGGCGCAGCCCACGTGGTCGCCGTGCTCGTGGGTGATGAAGACAGCGCTCAGGTCGGCGGGCACCAAGTTTTCATGCAGCAGGCGCGCTTCTAACTCGCGCAGCGAGAAGCCGCAGTCGACCATCACTCGCGTGGCGCCGTGGCCGCTGCGCGACTCAACCAAGGTGGCGTTGCCGGTGCTGCCGCTGCCCAGGCTGCGAAATCGCATCACAACAAAGGGCCGCAGCGGCGTTTGCGCAGACGGCTTATTTCAAGTCTTCTAGCAGCAAGGTGACGATGCGTTTGCCCGCATCGCCTGCCTCGGGTGCGCCTTGGTCATTCTGGACAGCGACGAGGCTGCGATCGCCGTCGGCTTTCACGTTGACGCGGTAGCGTGCTGGGGGCACGGTGGGCTTGTCGCGACCAAAGTTCAACAGCTTGCTGAAGAAAGATGGATCCTCTTTGCTGCCGGTGGAGGCGTCGATGTAGCGCACGAAGTACAGGCCTTGGCTGCGGTCACGGTCTTCGACGGTGAAGCCGCTGCGGTCAAGCGCAATGCCCACACGCCGCCAGGCGCGGTCGAAACCATCATCAACTTGCAAGGTGGCGGCGCGGCCTTCAAGCAAGCGTGCCTTGGCGGGCAGGGTGGTGCCAGTGGCCGTGGCGGTGACAGCCGCTTTGGCTGCGTCGGTTTGGCTGCCGAGCTTGACCATCAGGCGCTGCAAAAACTCGCCCTCAAGTTGCGTGTCGCTGGGACGCGATTGCCATGCGGTGGAATCTTTCAACGCCGAGTTGTAGACCTCTTGCATGCCGCGGTGGCTGATGTAGATCTCGCTGCCGCCGCTGACGCGCTCCACCCGTGTTCGAAATTTGTCGCGCTCGCCGGTTGAATAAAGCGGGTCCAGGATGCGGCCCAAGGTGTTGCGTATGAAGTCTTGTGGCAACTTGGCGCGGTTCTCGGCCCAGTCGGTTTCCATCACACCAGCGGCGGCGTCATCGGCCACCAATGCCAAGCCGCGCTCTTTCCAAAATGCTTGCAGTTGCGGCCACAACACTTCGGGCGATTGCTTCACGGCTATCCAACGCTCGCTGCCCAAACGTTCCATGCGGATGCTGGGGTTGTTGATCACTGCCGCAGGTGGGGTCGTGGTCGCTGCTGCGGCACCGGTTTGAAAGGTGGCCGCGCTGACGGTGGTGCCGGGCTGTTGGTAACGCGTGTCGCGCGCCAATTGCGTCAGGTCGGGCGGCACTTCCAGGCCGGTGGATTTGACGGTGGCTGAGCGGTAGTCGATCTTGTCGCCGCCCATGAAGTTCTCAATCGAGGCACAAGCGCTCAGGGACAGCGCCAGGCCTACGCAAGCCAGACGCACGGCCGTTGACGGAACGCTGAAAGACACAGGAACGCTTGAAGAAACCGCAGCGCGGCAAGAAACTTCATCAACAAAAGCGGGCGAATTCACGTGGGACATCTCCGAAGAAAGTTTGGCGTCGGGCGAGGCGCAAGCCGCCCAGACGAATGAAAAATGCAGACGTGGAAAAACTGATCGCACGTTTTACAGAAGAGCTGCTTCGCGCATAGCCTGTTCCACCACAAGCTGGCCAGCATCGCTGAGCGCAGTGATGGGCAAGCGCAGCGCGCTGCCGCACAGGCCCATCTTGGCCAAGGCCCACTTGGTGGGGGCGGGGCTGGGCTCGATAAATAAGTTTTTGTCCAAGGCCAACAACTTCATGTGGATTGCTTTGGCATCGTGCACTCGGCCTTCCAGCGCGGCCATGCACAGCTCATGCATGGCCTTGGGCGCGACGTTGGCCGTCACGCTCACATTGCCGTGACCCCCCAGCAGCATCAGCGCCACAGCGGTGGGGTCATCGCCGGAATAAATGCTGAAACCAGGCGGCGCGTTTTTGATGAGCCAGCATGCGCGTGCGATGTCGCCTGAAGCTTCTTTGATCCCGACCACGTTCTTCAGCTGAGCCAAGCGCAGCGTGGTCTCGACGGACATATCAGCCACCGTGCGCCCGGGCACGTTGTAAAGCACCATGGGAATGTCGACCGCTTCTGCAATCGCTTTGAAATGCTGGTATATGCCTTCTTGCGACGGCTTGTTGTAGTAAGGCACGACCGACAGCGTGCAATCGGCACCGACTTTTTTGGCGTGGCGTGAATGCTCGATGGCCTCAGTGGTGGAGTTGGCACCCGTGCCCGCCATCATCGGCACGCGGCCTGCGGCATGTTCCACAGCCACGCGAAGAATCTCCCAATGCTCTTCAATCGAGACCGTCGCCGACTCGCCGGTGGTGCCGACCACGCCGATGCAATCTGTTCCTTGCGCGATGTGCCAGTCGATCAAGCGGCGCAGGGCTGGATAGTCGATTTCGGTGTTGTCGAGCATGGGCGTGACCAACGCAACGATGCTGCCGTGAATGGGTTTCATGGAGATTCCTGTGTATCCATTGAGTTTACCCGGCGTGATGGGTGTCACAGACTGACTCCGAGCGCCATCTTAGGTGTCAGAACGGGCGTCAAAACGGGCGTCAAAACGAGTGTCAAAGCGGGTAGCGAATCGGTTCCGTGACCGACGGTGGTTCGCGCACCGCCACCAGCCGCTGCACGAAGCGAGCAGGCTGGTCTGAAGCAGGCGGACCTAGATAGCCTTCCTCAAACGCCACCACGCGCAGCCCGGCTGCGGCCGTCAGCAGCTCGCCGGTGCGCAACAAAAAGTTCGGGTTGGACGGCTTGCCGACGCTGGCGTTGCCCTGCGAAAAAGTTTCGTAAATCAACACGCCGTGGTCATTCAGGCTGGCCACCAAGGTGGGCAGCAAAGCGCGCCACAAATATTTGGTGACGACCACCGCATCGAAGCGCTCGCCCGACAAAGGCCATGGGCCGTTTTCGATGTCGGCGGTCACGGTGCGCGCGACATCATTCAGCGATGAAAGTGCTTCGGCGTCGCGGTCGACGCCGGTCACAACGCAGCCGCGCTGCACAAACCACCGCACGTGTCTGCCGGTGCCACAAGCCACGTCCAACACGCTGGCACCGGCGCCCACCAAGTGCGACCAGCGTTGCACCCAGGCTGACGGCAGCTGTGAAATCAGTGCAGCGTGAGCGCTCAAACGCCGACGCCGTCCAATTCGCGGTAGGCGTCGCGCAGCCACATCTTCAGGCGTTGCCGATCCATCAAACCCAAGCCCGCACCTCGCGTTTCAGCAGAGTTCGCGTCACCCGGATTTTTGGCTGCCCAAAAGCTGCTGCTGGCGGCGTCTATCTTGTTCATCACGCCGTCGTGCAAATGGCGCAGCGTCATGATTTGCGCGCCAAAGCTCACCGCGCGCGCTTGCTCGCCCGAGTCTTCCAGCACGCTGAAATCGTTGCCACGAATTTGGTTGCGCACCAGCACGTAGCGCACACCAGGGCCAAAGCGGTCTAGCAGTTTTTTCAGCAAATCGACCGAGTCTTTGCCCGAATCCATCACATGCCAGTAGGTCACGCTGATGTTCATTTCGTCGGCCAAATTCAGCACGCCAGAATCGTCCATCCACTGCACCAAGGGGTCGTGGGTTTGCGCGGCCAAGTCGACCAAGATGCGGCGCTCGGGTTGCTCGGCGGCGGCTTCAACAATCGCATCCAGCGCCTCGTAGCGGTCGGCCAGCACAGGTGAGGCATAGCCCGAATAAAAGCGCATCAGTGCGCCGTGGGATCGGTCGGTGTCAAAGCCCAAAAAGGGAATTTCTTTGTCGATGAGGTACTGCGCCAAGATGCGCGACACCAGCGACTTGCCTACGCCGCCTTTTTCGCCGCCGATGAAATGTATGTGTGCCATGGAAGTCCTTGAAGTAAGCCTTAAACCGGCATGGCGCCTGGCCTCGCAGCCTCGACGCGAAATTGAGCGGCTGTGCTGATGTTGCTGTTGATGTTCATCACATCGTCAAGCACGCGCAGTTGCACTTGCAACTGTTTGGCGTCCAGCGCAAAACGCATGTAGCCGCGTTGGTCGCCGCGGCCGTAGTGAACGTGGGGATTGAACCTGCGCGCGGCGTTAATTCGGTCTTGCGGCAGGGCGGTGCTGGTGATGGAGGTGCCGCAAAACTCGGTGGCCACAACGGGTGATTTGTCGTCGTCGAAGTTGGCTTTCAAATCGGCCACATAGTTGCTGTGCACATCGCCGCCCAGCACCACCACGCCTTTCAATTTTTTGTCGGACACGGTGCCTAACAAGCGGTTGCGTGACGCGGAGTAGCCATCCCAGCCGTCTGTCCAATACAGGCCGTCGCCGTTCGATGGATCGCGCCACGAGTAGCGTGCCATCAGCGTTTGCTGCGCCACCAAATTCCACGGCCGCGTGCTGTCCCAGCCGTTGGCCAGCCACTGTTCTTGTTCGAAGCCGAGCAGTGTGCGCTTGGGATCGGTCAGCTCGGCGCAGGCTTTTTGCATGACGGTTGCGGCACCGCCACGGCCGGCTTTGGGACAGGCTTGCGGGTCGCGGTATTGGCGGTCGTCAAGCAAATGGATACGCGCCAGCGAGCCCCAATCCAACCGGCCGGTGATGCGCATGTCGGCACCGCGCGGGCGCGCTGATTTTGGAAACGGCATGTGCTCCCAATAGGCTTGGTAGGCAGCGGCTCGGCGCTGCTCGAAGTTCACCTCCAGCGTTTGGCTTTGCAGGTTGGCGTAGTCGTTGTCCACCTCGTGGTCGTCCCACACCAACAGCCACGGTGCACTGGCGTGCGCAGCTTGCAGCGCGGGGTCAGATTTGTAAGTCGCGTAGCGCGCACGGTAGCTGTCCAACGTGTTTGCCACCAAGCCTTCATGGCGGCGAATGACGTCGGGGCGCGACGAGTATTCGTAGATGTAGTCGCCCAGAAACATGACCACGTCGAGGTCCTCTTGTGCCATGTGCCGCCACGCTGCGAAGTGGCCTGCGTCCCAGCGCTGGCAACTGGCAATGGCGAAATTCAAACTGGCGTTCGCGTCAGCCGCTGGCGCGGTGGCGGTGCGGCCTGCGGGGCTTTGTTGGCCCATGGCCGTGAAGCGATACCAATATCGCCGCCCAGGCTCCAAGCCGCTGGGTTCTGCGTGCACGCTGTGGGCCCAGGCGGCTTGCGCGGTCTCAACGCCGCGCGCTGCAATTTGCTTGAAGGCGTCGTCGCGCGCCAACTCCCAAGTCACTTCAATTTGATCGGGCAAGTCAGCGCCGGTGATGCGTGTCCACAGCACCATGCCGCTGGGTTGTGGTTGGCCCGAGGCGATGCCCAACGCAAAGCGCGGCACGTCGGCAGCCAGGGCAAAACGCAAAAAGCTGGGCGCAAAACACAGGCTGGCCGCGCCTTGCAATAAGCGTCGGCGAGGCACCGCCCTGATGATCACGGTTTGGCTTCTACAGGCGATGACGGCGTGACGACATCGATGGTTTTCTCGATGACTTTGCCGGTGACTTTGACGCCGGTGCTGACAACCGCACCCGCGACCGAAATGGCCGCACCTGCGGTGGCTCCAGCCACGGCCATCACGCCGCATCCGGTCAGCAGAACACAGGCTGAAGCAACGGCAGACAGCATCAAACGGCTTGATCGGGTGGTGCGCATCGGTGTGTGCCTTTCGGTTTCAACAAGACGCTGAGTTTATGCGCCGCCCAGCCCTCGATAGGCATGCACAGCGCTGTCAGGAGCGTGCCTGTTTCTTCGCGGCTTGTCCGCTACTTAAAGTGCAGGTCGTCGAGGGTGTCAGGACTGGTTGATTGACCCGTTTTTGCTCGAATGCATTCCGCACGCCTGAATGTGCTGCGGTATCAGCGTAGTCCTGATCGGCTTGCTGTGGCGCAGTCCGTATCAGCTTCACCGAGCCTTCGCGTCGGCAGCGGTGCCCTTCGATGTCAACGCGCCTTCTGGGCAGCTCCGTCAGCCGCGACCCACAAAAGGCATGGCCGTGGCCATCACCGTCATGAATTGCACGTTGGCTTCCAGCGGCAAGCTGGCCATGTGCAACACCGCGTTGGCCACGTGCTGCACGTCCATGCGCGGCTCTGCCATCAAGCTGCCGTTGGCTTGCAAAATGCCTTGCGCCATGCGGGTGGTCATGTCGGTGGCCGCGTTGCCGATGTCAATTTGACCGCAGGCAATATTGTGTGCACGGCCGTCGAGTGAAGTAGATTTTGTAAGCCCCGTGACCGCGTGTTTGGTGGCCGAGTAAGGTGCTGAAAACGGGCGCGGTGCGTGGGCTGAGACAGAGCCGTTGTTGATGATGCGACCGCCTTGCGGGCTTTGCGTTTTCATCCACCTGAAGGCGGCTTGGGTGCACAAAAAGACGCCGGTCAGGTTGATGTCAACCACCGCTTTCCATTGCTCGTAAGTCAACTCGTCCATCGGCACCGCAGGCGCGCTGCTGCCTGCGTTGTTGAACAGCAGGTCGAGGTGCGGGAATCGTGCTTTGGCCTGCGCGAACAAGGAGGACACCGAGGCTGGGTCGCTCACATCGGCCGCCACAGTGTGGGCGTTGGTTTGGTGCTCACCGGCCAGCGCGGCGGTTTCAGTGAGGGTTGGCAAACGCCGCCCGGTCAACACAACTTGATAGCCCGCCGCAAGCAGCGCCAACGAAACCGCGCGGCCGATGCCAGAGCCTGCGCCGGTGACCACGGCTACTTTGGGCAAGTCAGTCATTTTTCTTCTCGGGTGTGATTTCGGGTGGGATCGCATCCAACGGGGTGACTGAACTGTCGGCTGGCACGGCCGGCCCTGCGGTGGGCTCGAAGCAATCGACAAAGCTGAAAAACAGCGACGCGTAGAACACGGTGGAAAACATCAAACCCGCTGGCATGGCCGCAGCTGCGACCAAGCGCTGCGCGCCCAGCGCAAGGAACACCGTGTTCACCACGGCGGCAAACATCAGCACCACGGCCAACCAAACAAAGCCGTAAACCGCAAACGCGCCCTTGTTGCGCCAGCACGCCACGGTGCTGAAAAACATGGCTTTGGCCCAGCCTTGCGCACCCCAATGAATCAATGCGGGCGCATGCCAAAACGGCAGTGACAGCAGAGATGCCAAGCCCAAGCGCACCGCCAAGCCCGATTGCAATTGCGGGTCGAGCAAGCGCTTTTGAATTTCTTCGGCGGGTGTTTTGCTGTTGGCCATCAGCTCTTGCAGCGCGTCAAACTTGCCGCCGTCCACGCTGTCGGCCAACCACAAAATGGCAACGGTGCAGGCGGCATAAACCAGCCCCAATTTCAGCAACGCCAAGCGGTGCGCTTTGTCCACGCGCAGCGGTTGCCAAAACACCGCGGCGGTGGGCGAGTGGCCTTTGAGCGCCGTTTGCGTGCCCAGCATGAAACCCAAGGTGGCCAGCGGCAACGCCGTCAACAACAAGATGCCGCCCACGTAAGGCAACAACATGAACACCAAACCAGCGAATAAAAAGCTGGCAAACAACATGGCGAACGCAATCGGCTTGCGAAAGAAAACCCGAAAGCCGTTGCGCACCCACAGCGCGCCTTGACGGGCCGGTACTTGGCGCAGTTTCATGCGTTGGCCTTTGCGTGGTGGACTTGTTTCAAAGGATGCCGTGGCGGGTTGGCACGTTGGCGCAGCACACGCTCAAAGTGCGTTGGGTCGTGGGCCGTCAGCAGGCTGGCGTCGCGCGGCAAGTGCACGTCCCACAGGCGTGACAACCAAAAGCGCAACGCCGCGTTGCGCATCAGCGTGGGCAGCAAGCGCTGCTCGTCGGTGGTGAAGGCGCGCACCGCGCTGTAGGCCGTAAGCAAAGCGTCGGCGCGCTCATCAACCAAAGCGCCGGTGGTCAGGTCGATGCACCAGTCGTTCAGGCAAACGGCCACGTCAAACAGCAGGCAGTCGACACCGGCAAAGTAGAAGTCGAAAAAGCCGGTCAGTTCCGTTCCATCGAACATCACGTTGTCGCGAAACAAGTCGGCGTGTATATGGCCGCGCGGCAGGGCGGCGTAGGCGCTGGAGGCGGCCACGGTTTTCGCCAGATGCAGCTCCGTGGTGATGAGCTCGGCTTGCGACGGCGTCAAAAACGGCAACACCACGGGCACGGTTTGCGTCCACCAGCCCAGGCCGCGCAAGTTGGGTTGCTGCATCGCGAAATCTTGCCCCGCCAAGTGCATGCGCGCCAGCATGGAGCCAAGCTGGGCGCAGTCGGCCGCGTCGGGTGCCAGGTGGTGGTCGCCGCGCAGGCGGTTCACGACGGCTGCAGGTTTGCCATTCAGCGTCATCAAGATGTCGCCATCGGCGTTGGCTTGCGGCTTGGGCACGGCGATGCCTCGCTGCGCGAGGTGGTTCATCAAATGCAAATAGAAGGGCAGCTGTTCGTGTGTGAGGCGCTCGAACAGCGTCAGCACATAACGGCCTTGCGTGGTGTCGGCAAAGTAATTGGTGTTCTCAATGCCACCCGAACAAGGTTTGAGTTGGGTCAGCACGCCGATGTTCAGCGGCGCTAAGAAGGCCGCAGCCGCATCGAAAGTCACCTCGGTGTAGATAGCCATCGTTGAGATTCAAAACCGAAAGAAACAAACCGAAAGTTCAAAACCGAGGGTTCAAAACCGAGAGTTCAAAACGACAGGACATTCCACACGCGTTTGCCTGCGGCTCCGCGCGAGGAGTTGGCACCGTCACTCAGGTCACGCGAGCCGTCGCCGGTGATGATTTCGTAGCCGCGCAATGCAGCAATTTTGGGTTTCACCGCGATGCGCTGCGTGTGGCCACGCACCTTCAATTCATCGATGTGGGTGCTGTCGTCGTCGATGACGGTGTACTTCACGTTGGGCTCACCGGCAGTGGACATTGTTGAAGTTTGCGGTGCGGTTTGTGATGCTGCTGGCGGTGCATTTTGTGCAGCGCAGGGCAGCCACATGAGCAGGACCAAAGCGCTCGCGGCGGCGGACAAGGTTTTCATCAGGCCATTTTAGGGTGCGCCGCCGGGGCGCGCAAAGGTGCTGCGCCACAATGTCCGCATGACTGAAAAAACCCTGTTGCTGGTCGACGGTTCGAGCTATTTGTACCGTGCCTTTCACGCCTTGCCCGACCTGCGCGGCCCGGCCAATGTGCCCACCGGTGCCATCCACGGCATGGTGGCCATGATGAAGCGGCTGCGCGATCAAATCAGAGCCGACCACGCGGTGTGTGTGTTTGACGCCAAAGGCCCGACTTTCCGAGACGCTTGGTACCCACAGTACAAAGCCACACGCTCGCCTATGCCCGACGATTTGCGCGCGCAGATTGAGCCCATCCACGAGGTGGTGAAGTTGCTGGGCTGGCCGACACTCACGGTGCCCGGCATCGAAGCCGACGACGCCATCGGCACACTGGCGCGCGTGGCCACCGAAGCCGGTTTCAAGGTGATCGTGTCCACTGGCGACAAAGACATGGCGCAGCTCGTCAACGACCACGTCAGCCTGATCAACACCATGAGCAATGAGCGGCTCGACGCGGCCGGCGTGATGGAAAAATTTGGCGTGCCGCCGAACCGCATCATTGACTACCTCACCCTCATGGGCGACACGGTGGACAACGTGCCTGGTGTCGAAAAAGTCGGCCCCAAAACGGCTGCCAAATGGATAGCCGAATACGGCTCACTGCAAGGCGTGATCGATGCCGCGCCCACCATGAAGGGTGCCGTGGGTGAGCATCTGCGCAACGCGCTTGATTGGCTGCCAATGGGGCAAAAGTTGGTCACCGTGGTGCTTGACTGCGACCTCAGCGGCCACGTGCCGAATTGGCCGTCGTTGGATGCGCTCGATTTGAAAGCGGTCGATCAAACGGCTTTGCTGGCCTTCTACGAACGCTTTGGTTTCAAGTCTTGGAAAAAGGAATTGGAGGCTGCGTTGGGTGTTACTCCTTCTGCACCTTCTGCGCCTGTCATCCCCGCAGGTGGCAAAGCCTCGGCCAACGTGGACATGTTTGGCGAGGCTGAACCGCAAGTTGCTGCGGCGGTCTTGACTGACGCGCCCGCGCTTGAAATCAAGCCGCCCACCCAGTACGAAACCGTTCTGACTCTGCAGCAACTGGATGTGTGGGTTGAAAAAATACAAGCCTCGCCCTTGACCGCGCTCGACACAGAGACCGACAGCCTGGACGCCATGCTCGCGCAGTTGGTGGGCATCTCATTGAGCACCCACGTCAATGAAGCCGCGTACATTCCGCTGCGCCACGACTACGCAGGCGTGCCCGACCAATTGGCCGTCAGCGACGTGCTCGAACGCTTGCGGCCCTGGCTGGAAAACGCGTCGGCGCACAAGCTGGGCCAAAACATCAAGTACGACACCCACGTGCTGCAAAACGCCGGCATTCATGTGCGCGGTTATCTGCACGACACCATGCTGCAAAGCTATGTGTTGGAAGCGCACAAGCCGCACAGTTTGGAAAGCTTGGCGCAGCGCCACCTCGGCCGAAAAGGCTTGAGCTATGAAGACCTGTGCGGCAAGGGTGCGCATCAAATTTCCTTCGCACAAGTTGACATCACCAAGGCCGCCGAGTACGCCTGCGAAGACAGCGACATGACCTTGCACGTGCATCAAGTCTTGTGGCCGCAGGTGGCCGCCGATGCCGGTTTGCGGTTTGTCTACGAGCACATCGAAATACCCACCGCCACTTTGCTGCAACGCATAGAGCGCACCGGCGTGTTGATCGCGCCCGCCACCCTGGCCGCGCAAAGCAAGCAACTCGGCGAGCGCATGTTGGCGCTGGAAGCCGAGGCTTACGAGCTGGCCGGCCAGCCCTTCAACATGGGCAGCCCCAAGCAAGTGGGCGAAATTTTGTTCACCAAACTCGGCTTGCTGGTCAAGAAAAAAACCGCCACCGGCGCACCCAGCACCGACGAAGAAGTGCTGGCCGAATTGGCCGCCGACTACCCGTTGCCCGCCAAGCTGTTGGAAAACCGCAGCCTGTCCAAACTCAAAGGCACTTACACCGACAAATTGCCGTTGATGATCAACCCGGCCGATGGTCGCGTGCACACCAATTACGCACAGGCCGTGGCCGTGACCGGCCGCTTGTCCAGCAACGACCCCAACCTGCAAAACATCCCCATCCGCACCGCAGAAGGCCGCCGTGTACGCGAGGCCTTCATTGCACCCGAGGGCTGCATCATTTTGAGCGCCGACTATTCGCAAATTGAGTTGCGCATCATGGCCCACCTCAGCGACGACGCCGCCTTGTTGAAGGCCTTCACTGACGGGATAGACGTGCACCGCGCCACCGCCGCCGAGATTTTTGGGGCCGAGGTGGGCGCAGTCACCAGCGAGCAACGCCGCTACGCCAAGGTCATCAACTTTGGTTTGATTTACGGCATGAGCGCCTTCGGTTTGGCAGGCAATTTGGGCATAGAACGCAGCGCCGCCGCCGCCTACATCGAGCGTTACTTTGCGCGCTACCCGGGCGTGAAGCGCTACATGGACGACACCCGCACCAGCGCCAAAGACAAGGGTTATGTGGAGACAGTTTTCGGCCGCCGCCTGTGGTTGCCCGAGATCAACAGCCCCAACGGCCCGCGCCGCGCCGGAGCCGAACGCGCCGCCATCAACGCCCCCATGCAAGGCACGGCAGCCGACCTCATCAAGCTGGCCATGATTGCGGTGCAGGTGGCCTTAGACAAGCAGCAACTCGCCACCCGCGTGGTCATGCAAGTGCACGACGAATTGGTGTTTGAGGTACCCGAAGCTGAGTTGGATTGGGCCAAATCAGAAGTGCCCCGCATCATGGCCTCGGTCGCGTCACTCAAGGTGCCGCTTCTGGCTGAAGTGGGCATTGGGGCGAATTGGGATGAGGCGCATTGACCATGGTTTGTGTTGATGAGCAACATCGCTCAGCGTGCTGCCGAAGCACGGCGCTTCAGCCTTCAGCGATCAAGATTGAAACAAAGTCGGCAAACGCCTAGTGCCCCAATCCATAGCCTTCCTTCGCGCCATCAATGTCGGCGGGCGCTACATCAAGATGGCGGTTTTGGCTCAGCACTTTCATACATTGGGTTTTGCTGACGCTCAGACTTTCATCAACAGCGGCAACGTTATTTTTTCAAGCGCAGCGAAAGACTTGAAGGCGTTGGCTTCGCGGTTGGAAACCCAACTTGAACCTTTGCTCGGTTTCAAGTCTGAGGTGTTCGTGCGGTCTGCTGACGCGATACATGCGATGGCGGTGCGCGGTCGTGAGCACATGCAGCGCTTGCGCGAAGGCGGTGAGGTCAATGTCGCGTTTTTAACTGCTGCGCTCAGCGCCGAACAAGTCGCCGCAACGCAGGCTTTCAAGAGTGAGATGGACGACTTTGCCCACGACGGCACTGAGATTTATTGGATGTGTCAGGGCCGCCAAAGCGACAGTAAGTTCTCAAACGCCGTGCTCGAACGCAGGCTGAAAATTCGCACCACGTTCAGGCGCGTCAGCATGTTGGAAAACTTGTCCCAGCAGCTGCGGGCTTGATGCAAATTGCTCGGCCGCGTCAAGCTGGCTTGACGCGGCGCAGTTGCGCGAAACCTGTCGGCTCCCATTCACGCAGGGCCAGCAACACGCCTGTGCCTTTGCGTGTGTGGAAGGGCGCACTTGCGCAGTCTTGGTGCAGCGCCGCCAACTTGCTGCGCACACGCCGCAGCTCGATTTGAAATTCGGCCAACGCGGCGGCGGTGAGCATGCCGTGCGCGAACTCCAAGCGTTCATCGTCAGGCTGAAAGCGGCTGTCCAAAAAGTCGGCCAAGCCTTGCGCCATGAACATTTGGCGTATCGGGCCGCCGGGCAGCCAGTCGAAGTCGCGCGCCACACGAAGGCGAATTCTGTCGCCTGGCATCAGCGCGATCACTCCCATGCGGTCGAGGATGAGCAAGCGTTTCAGTCCTTCGGCCAGCGTCAAACGGTAGGTCGCTGTGATGTCGGCCAGCGACCAATGGTTTAACGCGCACACCGCCACCAACAAGAGCTTGTTGTCAGAGATCAACTCGCGTTCTTGCGTCTCAGTCAGCGCGTGAACAGTGGGCAAGGTCGCGGTTGATTCTTGCAGCAGCTCGGTCAAGCTGAAGCCCAGCAAAGTGCCGATTTGAGCGAGCCTGTCCACCGTCAAACGCCGTCCCGAGAACAAGCGCTTCACGCTGGGTTCCGACAGCTTCAAAGCCGCTGCCACGTCGCGGTACATCAAGCCCTGCGCCTTCAACTGGCGTTTGATGGTGGACAAAAGTTGGGTGGTTTCCGACATGCGTTGTGGCCTCGTTGAGTATCGATAAATGATACGCAATGGTGAGAAAGTGGCAACTCGACTCACCAGATGAGCAATAAACGCTACCAAGTGGCACGCTTGGGTTTCTCTTCACTCAAAAGGAAACTTATGTTGATTGCCACATTCCGTCGTCGCTGGGCTTACGCCGCAGTCGTCTTTTTCAGCATTTGCTGCGCGACTGTGCAGGCCACCGCAGCATCTTCAACTGTGTTGGCAGAAGCGCCAGTGCCGGGAAAAATGCTGCCTTCTATTTCGCTTCAAACCCTGGCCCCAACTTTGGCCGTGGGCGACTTGGTCTTTATCCGCGTTGCCGCCAAGCCATTTTTGGAAGTGGCCGATGCCACACTGTCTTGGACCAACCATGTGGGCGTGGTGGTAGACGTGTCGGGCGCTGAGCCTTTGGTGGCCGAAGCCACCGTGCCGCGGTCACGCACTACCGGCTTGAAGCGCTTCGTGGCGCGCTCGCAAGGCGGCAGATTTTCTGTCTCACGCCTGAACACCGAACTGACTGAGCAGCAAAAACTCAGCGTCACGCGAGCCGCAGATCAACGCAGCGGTGTGTTGTACGACACCGGTTTTGACTTGACCTCCAAGCGTCAGTTTTGCTCGCGCTACGTGCGCGAAGTGTTGTTTGAGGCCACTGGCAAAACGGTGGGCGAAGTGGAAACCTTCAAAGAACTGTTGTCGCGCAACCCCGCCACGAAGCTGGGCTTCTGGCGCGCTTGGTACTTCGGCAACATCCCTTGGGAACGCACCACGGTCACCCCTGCCAGCGTGCTGAACAGCCCCGAGCTGCACAGCGTGTTTGACGGCGTGGTTGATCTCAACCCGTCGCGCTGAATTTTTACAAAACAGGAGAAAACACCATGTTGCTCATCATCTTTGCGGTCTTTGTTTTTTGTTTTTTACTGGAGCGCGCTCGTCCGGGCTGGCGCTTGCCAGATGTGAAAGGCTGGCCCGTTCGCGTGCTCGCACTCAACGCGGCTCAGTTGGGTGTGGTCTTGCTGGCGGGGCTGACGTGGGAGCGATGGTTGTCATCCGCATCGCTCTTTCATCTGTCAGATCACGTGTCGCCTGCGGCGGGTGGTTTGATTGCCTACTTCATCGCGACATTTGTCTTTTATTGGTGGCACCGGCTGCGTCATGAAAACGACGTTCTGTGGCTGGGCTTTCACCAGATTCATCACAGCCCGCAGCGCCTGGAGGTCATCACCTCGTTCTACAAACACCCTGGTGAGATGGTCGTGAATTCCATCATTGGAAGTTTGCTTGTGTACGCCTTCTTGGGTCTGTCAGTCGAAGCGGGCGGTGTGTACACCTTGTGCACCGCGCTGGGTGAATTTTTCTATCACACCAACATCAAAACAACGCACTGGGTGGGCTACGTTTTTCAACGCCCCGAGATGCACCGTGTGCACCATCAACAGGGTCGCCACAAAAACAACTACGGCGACATCACTTGGTGGGACATGCTGTTTGGCACCTACGAGAACCCGAAAGAGTGGGTGCATCAATGTGGCTTTGACGACGGCAAAGAGCAGCAATTGACGCGCATGCTGGCTTGGGGCGACGTCCATCAGGCTGATCAACCTGAGCGGCGCTGACCTTTGGCCATGGCTTGCGTATGAACAAACGAGCAAACGAGCAAACGAGCAAACGAGCAAACGAGCGAGCGAGCGAGCGAGCGAATGCGCCAATGCGCCAATGCGCCAATGCGGCAATGTGTCGATCCGGTCGTCGCGGACTTGTTACGTGAGCTTGGCGCTTGCCGCGTCTCGAATCACCGCAAGCACCGCAAGTGCGGCAAGCACCGCAAGCGCGGCCATGGTGCTTGCCCGGGCCTCAGCCAAGTGGTTCGGCGGGTACATTCGAACGCGGTTCTCAGCCCGTCCGTCAACCCCTCTTTCAGCCACAGAGAAGTCCCCATGAAAAGTGACATAGCGATCGCCCAAGCCGCCACCCTGCGCCGCATTACCCCGTTGGCGCATGAACGCTACGGCATCCCGGATGACCACCTCTCGCCCTACGGGCACTACAAAGCCAAGCTGTCGCTGGACTACGCCAATTCGCTGCGCGCCCAACCCGACGGCAAGCTGATTTTGGTCACTGCCATTTCGCCCACTCCCGCCGGCGAAGGCAAAACTACGACCACCGTGGGCTTGGGAGATGCGCTGAATCACATCGGCAAAAAGGCCATTATTTGCCTGCGTGAGCCGTCGCTTGGTCCGGTGTTTGGCATGAAGGGCGGGGCGGCCGGTGGCGGCATGGCGCAGGTGGTGCCGATGGAAGACATCAACCTGCATTTCACTGGCGACTTCTCGGCCATTGCCTTGGCGCACAACCTGTTGTCGGCGCTGATTGACAACCACATCCACCACGGCAACGCGCTGGGTTTTGATGTGCGCCGCATCACTTGGAAACGCGTGATGGACATGAACGACCGTGCCTTGCGCGACCTCACCGTGGCGCTCGGCGGCCCTGCCAACGGCTACCCGCGCGAAGACGGTTTTGACATCGTGGTGGCGTCGGAAGTGATGGCGATTTTTTGCCTGGCCACCAGCTTGGCCGACCTGAAGCAGCGCTTGGCCAACATCGTGGTGGGCCACACCACCGATTTGCAACCCATACGCGCCAGCGACTTGAAAGCCCAAGGTGCGATGGCCGCATTGCTGAAAGACGCCTTGGCCCCGAACGTGGTGCAAACGCTGGAGAACAACATCGCCTTCATCCACGGCGGCCCGTTTGCCAACATCGCCCACGGCTGCAACACCGTGTTGGCCACCGCCACCGCCTTGAAGCTGGCCGACTACGTGGTGACTGAAGCAGGCTTCGGCGCCGACCTGGGCGCTGAAAAATTCATTGACATCAAGTGCCGCAAATCAGGCCTTCGGCCCTCAGCCGTTGTGCTGGTGGCAACGGTGCGCGCTTTGAAGTACCACGGCGGCGTGGAAGTGAAAAACGCCGGGGTTGAAAACCTCGACGCACTGCAAAAAGGCTTGGTGAATTTGCAGCGCCACATTCGCAACGTGCGCGAGCGCTACGGCTTGCCCTGCGTGGTGGCCATCAACCACCGCACCGAAGACACACCCGCCGAGATTGACTTGCTCAAACGCGCCGCATCGGCCTTTGGTGTGGAAGTGGTGCTGGCCCGCCATTGGGCTGATGGTGGCCCAGGTGCGGCTGACTTGGCGCGCGCCGTGGTGGTCCTGTGTGAGCAACCCAGCCAGATGCGTTTTGTCTACGAAGACGCCGACACTTTGTGGCAAAAAGTGGGCAAGGTCGCGGCATCAATTTACGGTGCCAGCGAGGTGACGGCAGACGCCAAAGTGCGTGCCCAAATTGAAGCCCTGCAAGCGCAAGGCTATGGCCACTACCCGGTGTGCATCGCCAAAACCCAGTACTCGTTTTCCACCGACCCCAAGCTGCGCGGCGCGCCAGATGGGCATGTGCTGAACATCCGCGAAGTGCGCTTGGCGGCGGGTGCCGAGTTTGTGGTGATGGTGTGCGGCGACGTGATGACCATGCCGGGTCTGCCGAAAGAACCTGCGGCGCACGCGATTGATGTGGACGCGAACGGCAGGATCAGTGGCTTGTTTTGAGGGGTTGGGTGGTTGTGTTGCAGAGCGTTCAATGCGCTTGGTTTGTGTCCAAGTTTTCGCCTCTCCCCCACCCTCCCCGTCAAGGGGAGGGGGCTAATTCAGTGTTGAAAACGCTCTGTTGAAGTCGGGTTTTGGACAGTCTTGACCGCTAGGTAGGTTCGCCCCCACAGGACGAGTACTGGCAGATGTCATCTGACCGACGCGAGCAGGTCAAATGTGTATTGAGCGCCTTTGCTTTGGTGACTTTAGTTTGGCGCAGCAAATGGAAGTTACTCGGCTGCCCGGCCGAGACCGGGCGCGGTCCCGCGCATGCGGAAACCAAAGCAAAAACATACGCAATCCCAAATCGCATATCGTCCAAAAATGAACAAAGCCCCCAACGCCTTCATCCTTGCATGGCGGCAACTCAGCCGCGATTTCCGCGCCGGTGAACTCCGCTTGCTGGTGGTGGCCGTCACCTTGGCCGTGGCCGCGCTCACAGCGGTGGGCTTTTTCGCTGACCGCATGAGCCACGGCCTGGCGCGTGATGCGCGCCAATTGTTGGGCGGTGACGCCATCGTCTCCAGCGACCAACCCGCACCAGCGTCGTTCACCCTCAAGGCGCGCGAACTGGGGCTGAAAGTGGCGACCACCACCAGCTTCCCCAGCATGGGCCGCGCCCCAGAAGACAAAGGCGGTGCCACGCGTTTGGTCGGCGTGAAAGCCGTGAGCAACGCTTACCCACTGCGCGGTCAGTTGCGTTTGAACAGCACCGGCACGCCCACGGGTGATGTGGTGGTGGCCAAAGCGCCCGAGCCAGGCAAAGTGTGGGTGGACGCGGCATTGTTGGATGCGCTGGGCCTGAAGCTGGGTGACAACTTGCTGCTGGGCGACACCGCCCTGCGCATCACCCAAGTCATCGTGATCGAGCCCGACCGGGGCGCAGGCTTCAGCAGTTTTGCACCGCGCGTGATGCTGAATGAAGCCGACTTGGCCGCCACCGCACTGATACAACCCGCCAGCCGCATCACCTACCGTTTGGCGGTGGCCGACATGTCAGGGCGCGACACGGCCGTGGCCGCTTTCACGCAGTGGGCCGAGGCGCAAATCAAAAGCCAAACGCTGCGCGGTGTGCGGGTCGAGTCACTCGAAGCCGGACGGCCTGAAATGCGGCAAACCCTGGACCGCGCTGAAAAATTCCTCAACCTCGTCGCTCTGCTGGCGGCGCTGTTGGCAGCCGTGGCCGTGGGCATCAGTTCACGCGACTTTGCTAGCCGCCACTTGGACGACTGCGCCATGTTGCGCGTGCTGGGCCAGTCGCAGCGCAGCATTGCTTTGCAGTACGGCATTGAGTTTGCGCTGGTCGGCTTGCTGGCCAGCGCCGCCGGTGTGGCGTTGGGCTTTGCGGTGCATTACGTTTTTGTGTGGCTGCTGGCGGGTTTGGTGAATGCGTCGCTGCCTGCACCCACTTTGTGGCCTGCGCTGTTTGGTTTGGGTGTGGGTGCCACTTTGCTGCTCGGCTTTGGATTGCCGCCTGTGTTGCAGTTGGCGCAGGTGCCGCCGCTGCGCGTGATACGCCGCGACGTGGGCGGCTTGAAGCCTGCGTCGATTGCGGTGCTGGCGGCTGGTGCCTTGGGCTTCGTGGCGCTGTTGATGGCGGTGGCCAGTGATGTGAAGTTGGGCCTGATTGCCGTGGGCGGGTTTGCCGCAGCCGTGGCTTTGTTTGCGCTGTGCAGTTGGGCTGCCGTCACGCTGCTGGGGCGCTGGGTGCCGCGCGGCGGTGGTTCTGGTGCCGCGCCGCGTTGGCTGGTGCTGGCCACGCGTCAAATTGCGGTCCGGCCCGGTTTTGCGGTATTGCAGGTGTCGGCCTTGAGCGTGGGTTTGCTGGCGCTGGTGTTGTTGGTGTTGCTGCGCACCGACCTCATCAGCAGTTGGCGGCAAGCCACGCCACCGGATGCGCCGAACCGCTTCATCATCAACGTGCAGCCAGAACAAGGCGATGCTTTCAAAGAACGGCTTACGCAGGGCGGCGTGAAAAACTTCGACTGGTACCCCATGATTCGCGGGCGCTTGGTGGCCGTCAACGGCACGCCACTGACGCCCGACACCATGACTGACGACCGCGCCAAGCGTTTGGTCGAGCGCGAGTTCAACCTCAGCCATGCAGCGCAATTGCCGTCGCACAACATCGTCAGCGCGGGCGTGTGGACGCCGAACGAGCAGGGCGGTTTGAGCGTGGAAGAAGGCTTGGCCCAAACCCTCAAACTCAAGCTGGGCGACACCTTGAAGTTCGACCTGGCGGGGCAGTCGGCCGAAGGCCGCATCACCAGTTTGCGCAAGGTTGATTGGGGCTCGATGCGCGTCAACTTTTTTGTGATGTTCCCGACCGCGCAAATGCAAGACGCGCCGTTGACCTACATTGCCGCTTTCAAGGCGCCTGTGGTTGCGCCGAGCGCTTCGAGCGTCACCACCGCCAGCGCTCAAAACATCACCAGCACCAGCTTCGACAATGCCCTGAGCCGCGAATTTCCAAACATCACCAACATCGACATCTCGGCCTCCATCGGTCAAATTCAAACCGTGCTCGACCAAGTGATTCGGGCGGTGGAGTTTTTGTTTGGCTTCACCTTGGCGGCCGGCTTGGTGGTGCTGTTTGCCGCCATCACCGCCACACGCGAGGCACGCTCGCGTGAGTTTGCGGTGATGCGTGCCTTGGGGGCCAGCGGCAAGTTGCTGGGCCAAGTGCAACGCGCCGAGCTGTTGGGCGTCGGCGCGTTAGCGGGCGTGTTGGCCTCGGTGGCGGCCATGGCCATCGGATGGGCCTTGGCGCGCTACGTGTTTGAGTTCAACTGGAACCCTGCGCCTTGGGTGCCGCTGGTCGGCGGCCTGGCGGGCGCGCTGTTGGCGCT
Source organism: Burkholderiales bacterium (assembly GCA_025358485.1). Classification (GTDB taxonomy): domain Bacteria; phylum Pseudomonadota; class Gammaproteobacteria; order Burkholderiales; family Burkholderiaceae_C; genus JANYJJ01. The sequence continues at coordinate 20,637 of JANYJJ010000126.1, forward strand.
GACGGCAGGCTGGTGGGGCCTGCGCGAAGTGCTGCGCAGGCCGGTGATGCAAACCTTGCGTCAGGCGGCTGAGGTTTGATTTACTGCGTGCAGCTACAAGCTTTTTGAGCTGTCAAAGTGGCCATCGGCATTCGCAACCCGCGCCTTAAAACGACTCCCACTCATCCGTTCCGTTTTTGCGTGTGGACTGCGCGTCCAGCGACGGTGAGCTGGGCACAGTTGCTTTCGAAGCAAAGTCAGGGCGACTGACATTTTTTGCGCGGTTTGGGCCGCGTCGGTCGGCGTTCTGGGGAACTGCGTCAGCCGGTGAAATTTCGGTGGCTTTGGCGGGCGGCAGCTTCACTGGGGTGGTGTGGGCGTCATGCCCAACCAACTTGAACACCGCCACCGCCTGCACCATTTGCTGTGCCTGGGCTTTCAAGCCTTCAGCGGCTGCGGCACTCTCTTCAACCAGCGCTGCGTTTTGCTGCGTGGCCCTGTCCATCTGGCTGATGGCCTCACCCACCTGCGCCACACCGGCGCTTTGCTCGGTGCTGGCCGCGCTGATTTCGCCCATGATGTCGGTCACGCGTTTGATGGCAGTGACGATCTCCGTCATCGTCACACCGGCCTGATCCACCAGCGAGGTGCCTTGCTCCACGCGTTCCACGCTGGCACCAATCAAGCCCTTGATTTCCTTGGCCGCTTCGGCGCTGCGCTGCGCCAAGCTGCGCACTTCCGAAGCAACCACCGCAAAGCCACGACCCTGCTCACCGGCACGCGCGGCTTCCACCGCAGCGTTCAAGGCCAAGATGTTGGTTTGAAAGGCAATGCCGTCAATCACGCTGATGATGTCAGCGATCTTCTTGGACGAATCATTGATGCCCTTCATCGTGGTCACCACTTGGCTAACGACCTCACCGCCTTTGATGGCCACCGTTGAAGCGCCCAAGGCCAACTGATTGGCTTGGCGAGCGTTGTCGGCGTTTTGGCGCACGGTGCTG
>JANYJJ010000138.1 GCA_025358485.1 Burkholderiales bacterium
GGCCGTCATCGTCGGCGGCTTGGCGTTCGTCATGGCGCGCGCCCAAGCTGATGACTTCAGCCGGCAAGGCCACGAAAGGCGTGAGCTGAACCACGCCCAATGTGTCGAAGTCGGTGTCGAAGCCGGTGCTGGTGTGAACGAAATCGGCCTGAACCACGGGGTCTTCAACATCGGCCTTGACGACTTCAGCGGCCGTCTCAACATCCGCAACGACCCGACCAGGCGGTAGCGGCATGGCAGCGATGACGGGCTTGGGCACCTCGGGTGCATGGGCCCGCTCGGGTGCATGGGCCAGCTCGGGCACGCCCAAGACTCCGGCCGCCGTCACACCACCGGCCTGATCGATGGCCGCTGTGAGGTGGTTCAAACGCTGTGCCGAGCTGACTTCATGATCCAGCAACTGCTGCATCAAAGCGGCAGCCGGCTCATGCAAGAAGCCAGCGGCAAACTGATGCAGCAAGCGGCGGATTTCGTCGGCCGCGTCAGTGAACAAAGCGCCTTCTTCGCGCGTGCCGTGGCCTATGGTGTTGGAGCGCGTGAGGGCGTGTTCAAGCAAGCGTGCCAAGTGCGACAAATCGGCAAAACCCACGGTGGCCGAACTGCCGGCCAGCGAGTGCGCCAAGGCAATCGACGACTCACCCACCGGCCGATGCAATTCCATCGCCCATTCGGCAAGCTCGGTGCACAAGCGGCGCGACAACTCGTCGGCTTCGTTGAGGTAGATATTGAACAACGGTATGCCGATGCGCAGCGGGCCTACCACCTTGACTTGTTCTTCTTCGGCCGCAAAAGGCTGCGCGGTCACTGCCTCGGCTGGCGCGGTCTCGACGCCCTGTGACGCCGTCGATGCCAGCTCAAATGCGGGCAACTCGACCATCGGGTCATCGAGGTCGAGATCAAACGGCGCAATGCCCGCGATGCCAAACATCGAATCGGGCAGATCGTTTTGCTGCGCAAGCTCTTGCACTTCGGGCAACAGGTTCAGCGCGTGCGGCGTTCCCATCATGGAATCGACAGCATCGGCGTCGATTTGCGCAGCGGTGGCCACATCGGCCGGCTGCGCGATGCGCGGCTCGTCCAGCAGGTCGAGGTTGAGGTCGAACGACACTTCTTGCAGCAACAGCTCGGGCATCGCAGCCATCGGCATGGTGGCGATGAGGGTGTCGGGCAAGTCCAAAGCAGTCGATGCAAATTGCGTTGGTGCTGGTGCAGATGCAAATGCGAATGCAGAGGCAGTCACAGCAGACGAAGCGCCAGCGCGCAAGGCCTTTGCCGCCTCTTGGATGGTGGTGGCGGTGCGGTGGTTGTCGCGGCCTTGCGCGATGTCAGCAACCCAGGCGTTCAGGCTGTCGAGCGATATTTTTGTGAAGCTCAGCAAGGTCACGTCGGCACCTTGCTGCTCAGCCAACACGGTGTTGTAGACCTGCTCGCAGGCCCACGCGGCTTCACCGAATTGTTTCAGCCCCACCATGCGCGCGCTGCCTTTGAGGGTGTGAAAGGCACGGCGCACCGATGTCAACGCGGGCAACTCATCGTCGCTTGCGTGGCCACCCTGGCGGTGGCTCAGCACACCGCAAGCGGCTTGTGCATCGGCGATGACTTCGCGCGCTTCTTCCAAGAAGATGTCGCGCATTTCCTCGTCTTGCGTCATGTCCAACACCATGGGCCGCGAGATCAGGCTCGGTGCGGTTTTGGCATTCGCGGCTTCGAGCTCCTCCAAGCCCATGGGCGCGGTGGAAGTGGCCAAAAAGTCGACCAAGGCATCAGACAAGTTGGCGCGCGCAGCGGCCACTTCGGCGTCGCCATGGGCCCTGCCGATGGAGCCGCGCGCTTTTTGCACCACGGCGTAGAGCAAAGGTTGGTCGGCCACTTGCGCGGCTTGCGTCAGGCGCTCCAGCTCGCTGGTGACCTCGGACGTGGGCACGTCTTCGCGCACGGCCGCGAACGCCAAAAGTTGGGCTTGTTCCAGCAAGCGCGGCGTCGAGCTTGACGAAGCTGCGATAGGTAAAAGCGCAGGCAAAAGCGCAGACATCAGCCCCGCAGGCGCCGAACCCACTGCTGCTCGGGCGGCGTCAGCTTCACTTTCAGCATCGACGGCACCGCGCTGCTGCACGTCACCGCGACCCATCACCGGGTTCAGCCTGCCCGAAGCAAGCTCGTACACAAACAATGACTTGGCCAGTTGAGGTTGCACGCTGAGCATGTCAATCAAAAAGCCAAGCGCGCCCAAGTTGCCCGCCAAGCGGTCAAACAGCATCGCTTGCTGGGGATGAATTTGCGGGCCGCCAGCAGCAGGCTGGTGCATCACCAATTCGTCAACGTCTTCGCGCATGCCCAAGATCGCGGCGCAGGCATGGCCCATGCCGAGCACAGACAAAACGCCGCGCATCGAAGACAGCTGCGGTGCCACCGGGATCAGCACGCTGGCGTCGGTGGGGTTGCGGAAATACTGGTCGATCAAGCGCTCGACTTCAGACAGCGAGGCGCGCAACTCTTGCACCACGCTGCCCATGGTTTGGCGGTCGGAGACGCGGCGGTACAGCTCCTCCATCCAACCTTCCAGCGGTTCTGCGGCGTGACCTTGCCGCACCGAGGCGATGCGCTGCGCCATGCGTTCGACGCGGCTGGCTTCTTCGGGCGCATCGAACGCAGCGTCTTCCAAAGCCGCGTCGATGTACAACAAACTCGTGGCCACTTCCATCGCCAACGACGGGCTGGGAACGGCACCGGCATGTTGGGTTTGCACGATGGTGGTTTGCAGCTCGGTGGCCAGGACATCGCCCGCGCGGAACAAGCGCTTGAGGGAATCGCCGACCAAACTGAATTGCTCGATCAGGCCGCTGAGACGGTGCATTTCGCCGCCTGCCACAGCCGACCACGACTCTTTGGCAGCCGCCACACGCTTGCGCGCCTGCGCGATCCAGGCCGGGTCAAACCGACCCAAGGTGGGCGTGGTGTAGTCAGCCGGAACGTGGTGCACCAAGCCGTAAGCCTGGCGAGCCGCTTCCAAGCGCGGCGCGGGTTTGCCGGGGCTGGGTGGGTTGGCCTGAGCGCAGAAAAACAGCAGGTCTTGCGCCAGACGCTCAGACACATCGGCCGTGGTGCGTTCGGTGTGCGCGCGCTCGATGATGCGCAGTTGCGCCAGCAAGCGAGACGCCACGCGCTTGCTGAACAAGTCGGCCTTGAGCAAGCCCAAGCTTTGCGCCTCAAACACCGCAGAAGCCAGCTTCCACAAAGTTGAAGCGTGTGGGTTGGACGGCGTGTTGGCGTGATTCAGATTTGCACCTGCGCCCAAACCAGCGCACAGGTCACTCAAACTTTGGGTGATGCTGAATGAGCCGCCGCGCATCAAGCCGAGCAAACGACGCTCGACCAGCGAAATCGCGTCAGCGTCTGGCTGCGCCGCGACGGCGTGCGGGTCGTCAGGCAAGGCTTGCCATTGCCAGTCAAGCATCCACAAATCGGCGGGGTGCACGCGGCTCGCACCGGCCACGTCTTGCACCACCTGGTACTGCGGAAACAACGACAAAGCCGATACCGGCTTGCCCGCCAACATGCGCGCCAAATAGTCAAGCAACGCAAACGAAGCGCGTTCGATGTGATCGGCCACTGCGCTGGTCAGCACCTGCGGCTTGGCCACGGCGCGTTGCAGCACGGTTTCGCAAGCTCGCAGCAAAGTGGCCGCCGCGCTGAGGCCGATCATTTCCAGCGCGCCCACGCCTTGGTGCAATTGCTGGCGTGCGGTGCGCAGTACCGCTGGGTCGACGGCGTCTACATCAGATCCCGCCATCGCATCGGCTTCTTTGACGAAACGGCGTATGGCTTTGTGGGCGGCTTCCAGCGAGCGACGCAGCTCACCCTGCACCCAAGCCACCGCACTCAAGTCAGCATCAGCGTGGATGTGGGCACGAGTTGATGAAGCGTTGAACGAATCGCCATGGGCGTGCGGGGACGCATCAATGATCGAATTGGCCGACTGCAAAAGGTCCATGCGATGCTTTCTGGGTCAAGTTCGGTGGGTGCGCGATCAGACAGAGCCAAAGGCTCACTCGATCTTGAACCGTGCCACCGATTGCTTCAGGTCTTCCGCCGTTTTGGACAGTTCGCGCACCATTTGCGCAGTCGAGCGCGTGCCGTCGCCGGTTTGCTCGGTCACCGCAAAAATGTGTTGGATGTTGGCCGCCACCACGTTGGCTGATTCGGCTTCACGCAGTGCCTGATTTGAAATTTGCGCAATCAGCTCAGACAACTGACGCGACACGCGGTCGATGTCGCCCAGCGCCGTGCCGGCCGCATCGGACAGTCGCGTTCCTTCCACCACACCTTGGGTCGATCGCTCCATCGCGCCCACCGCATCTTGGGTGTCGGTTTGAATGGTTTTGACCAGCGCGGCAATCTGGCGCGTGGCGTCGCCCGAGCGTTCGGCCAGCCGCTGCACCTCTTCGGCCACGACCGAGAAGCCACGCCCCGCATCACCGGCCGAAGCCGCTTGAATGGCGGCGTTCAGCGCGAGCACGTTGGTTTGCTCGGTAATGTCAGAAATCAGTTCGGTGATCTCGCCAATTTCCTGCGACGACTCACCCAGGCGCTTGATGCGCTTGGAGGTTTCTTGAATCTGGTCGCGGATCGAGTTCATGCCGCCGATGGTGTTTTGCACGGCGCGCAAACCGGTCTCAGCCGCCGCCAAAGACTGGCGCGCCACCGCAGCCGTTTCTTGCGCCTGGGCCGACACGTTGTTGATGCGCCCTGCCATTTGCAGGACTGACTCGCCGGTGTCGCGGATCTCGCGCAATTGTTCGCTGGAGGTGGCCAACAACTCGGTCGATGTGGCTTCCACTTGCTGGGTGGTTTCAGTCACGCGACCAACCGTGCCTTGCACTTGAGCCACCAAGTTGCGCAGCTCTTCGACGGTGTAGTTCACCGAGTCGGCAATCGCGCCGGTAATGTCTTCGGTCACCGTGGCTTGTTGTGTGAGGTCGCCCTCGGCCACCGTTTGCAGCTCATTCATCAAACGCAAAATCGCGGCCTGATTGGCGTCGTTGACACGCTTGGCTTCTTGCTCTTGGCGTTCGGCCTCTTGGCGCTGACTTTGCGCCAGTGCAGCACGCTGACCTTGCTCACTCACGAACAGGCGCAAAAAGCCGTAGCCGCCTGCCAACAAAGTCAGGGCCGACAAAATCAGCAGCAACAAACTCAAACCGCCGAAGCCGGTATCGCCGCCCAAGCGGCCTTGCACGTCTTCCAAACCTTTGCGCAGCGCCTCGCTGTCGCCCAAGATGACGGCCTGCGCTTCACGCGCGGCCACCAAGCCTTGCAGGTTGCTCAGGATGGACTGCGACTCACCGCGCATGTCTTCGTATTGTTTGAGCAGCAGAGTCAGCCGCTCTTTGGTTTGCGCGTCTTTGGTGGCAGGCAGTTGCAGTTCAGTACTTCCGTCATTCAAGCCCTGAGCCACATCGCGAAAGGTGTTCAAGTCTTTGCCCAACAAGAACACAGCCTCGGGGCTCACGCCGTCAACCGTCAAGAATTCATTCGCGCTTTTGCCGATGCGCTGGGTCAACATCACCAACTGACCCGCCGCTGCCAAGGCCGGTGCGGGCGCGCCTTGCTGAAGCTTCAGCGCAGCGACGGTTTCAGCGGTCTCCAGCAAGTCGGATGACTGCTTGTTGATCGCCCGCAGGGCCAAGCCCGTTTGGGTCAGGATGGCTTTTTGCGCGACCACGGTGTTGGCGTTTTTTTCAGCTCGGTCTACCAAAGGCAACAGCGGCCCCAAAACAGCTTGCACCGATGAAGACGCTGCCGCCAAACCACCGTCGCCCGTGCGCAAGGCCCGCACCACGCGCGTGAGCACGTCGGTGCTTTCGCGCACTTCGACAAAAGCCTGCGCGTTGCCCACCAGAGCCTGCGACACCGACTTGGCCAGCCGCTGCGACTGCATCAAGGCCTGTCCGCTTGCAGCCACCTGGGCCGAGCCGCGGTTGGCAGAAATCAACGATGTGGCGGTCATGACAATCACGCCCAACAAGCCCAACACCACCAGCGCAGTCAAGACGCGCTGCTGGGTGGCTTGCGGCTTGTTGCCGATCAGCGGTAAGCCCGTGCTGGCACCCAGCGCGGCGGCGTCGAGGTCAGACGTGCCGTCGGCGCGGTGCAGCTCGCTGTAGTCGGCCAACTCAGACGCGGTTTGCTCGCTGATGATGGAAGTGTCAGCGGCCGGTGGTGACATCTGCGCCGTGTTGATGTGCGCATCTGGCACCGCAGCGGTCTTGGCAGCCGAGGCTGATACGGTGCTCGCCACCGGAGCAGCCTCGTCGCTGATGACACGCGCCGTGACATCCAACACGGCCGCGTCGCCCGAGGCCGCGGAGCTCGACTTAAATTTGTCCAGGAAACTCATAGATTCCTCTTGCGAAGTCAGGTCGTGATGGGGTGAAGCGAGGTTCAAGCTGTATCGAGGTTTGAGCTAAAGCGAGGTTCAAGCCGCGGCGACGATGCTGAGAAACGCGCCATCCTGGGCAAGCTCGCTCAAGTGCAATTCTTGCCACACAAGGCCCGCCTGATCGAGGTAGGTCTGCCCGACAAACGCGGGCACCTGCGCGCTCGACGCGGTAGTGGGCTGCGGTGTCAATTGATGTTCATTTTTCAAACCAGCCAAGCGGTCTACCCAGAGCGCGCAGTTGATTTCAGAGACGGTGTTGAACGCCACCAAGCGGGCTTGCTCGCGCACAGCCTCGTAGGCACGCTCAGGCGACTTGATGCCTAAGAAGCGCGCCAAATCGACCACGCCGTGCAAGTGCCCGCGCAAATTGGCGACACCCAAAAACCAAGCTTGCGCATGCGGCACTGGCGTGACAGGGGCCAAGGCAAAAATCTCACCCGCTTCTTTGAGGGCAAACAAAAAACCACGCGAGCCGCATTCAACGGCCAACCAAGAGCGTCCCGAAGGCTGGGTGCGCGCCGCTTGCAGGCGTTCGGCCAAACGGCTTTGGAGTTCGCGCAGTGCTTCCTTGTTGGCCATTCAAAAAACTCTGGTTTGTGGGTTTTTTAAGCTGCGCTGGAAGCGTCAGTCGAACGCCCGGATCTTGCCGACCATCTCGTCAGCATTTACAGGCTTGACGATGTAGTCGCGCGCGCCCTGGCGCATGCCCCACACCTTGTCGGTCTCTTGATTTTTGCTGGTACACATGATCACGGGCACGTCTGCAAAACGCGGGTCGCGGGTGATGGCGCGGGTCAGTTGGAAACCGTTTTGACCCGGCATCACCACGTCCATCAGGATCAAATCGGGCTTGGCTTCGCCCAATTTGCGCATGGCTTCTTCGCCGTTTTCGGCGGTGCGCACGGTGTAGCCGCGCTTGCCGAGCAGATCTGACAGATAGTGCAGTTCGGTTTTCGAGTCGTCAACCACCAAGATGTCTTTGATCGTCATGCTGTCATTCCCTTCAGGCGCAAAAGTAGGTCCGCGAGCCAGCACGCGTCGTGGCGTGGCAGAACACCGGTCGGGCGGATGTTGTCACCCAGTCAATGCGTCAGAACTGACGACGTGAGACGCTTTGCTGACGCTATTCAACCGACTCGCCTGTGGGTTTGCACCGCCTGCAGCAATTGGTCTTTGGTGAACGGCTTGGTCAAATAGTCTTGCGAGCCCACCATGCGGCCGCGCGCTTTGTCGAACAGGCCGTCTTTGCTGGACAGCATGATCACTGGCACGCCTGCGAATTTGGCGTTGCGTTTGATGATGGCGCAGGTTTGATACCCGTCCAGGCGCGGCATCAAGATGTCGCAAAAAATCAAATCAGGAGAGTGGTCGTTGACCTTGGACAGCGCGTCGAAGCCGTCTTCGGCCAGCAGCACGTCGTAGCCGCCTTGCTTCAGAAAAATCTCGGCGCTGCGCCGGATGGTGTTGCTGTCGTCTATGACCAGCACTTTGAAGGGGGTCAGGTTGGCGCTGATGCTTCCGCTCGTGCCGCTGCCGCTGCCGTCGGCTTCCGCTGAATCGCTCGCTGGGCTTTCGTTCATCACCAAGCATTCTCCTCAACGAAATTTCGGGGACAGATTGCAAACCGCAAACGAGTGAGGCCAAAACCGATCAGAGCTGCACCATCTCAAAGTCTTCTTTGCGTGCGCCGCATTCAGGGCAAGTCCAGTTCATGGGCACGGCATCCCACTTCGTGCCAGGGGCCAAACCGTGGTCGGCATCGCCAGCGGCTTCGTCGTAGATCCATCCACAGATCAAGCACATCCACGTTCTCGAATCGCTCACTTTGCTTGTCACTTTGCTTGTTACTTTGCTGGTCGCTTGCTTGACATTTCACGGCTCACGCACGGCGTCAACCTGCTGCTTCAACATCTCTACAATATGGATTCATTGTAGCCATGCACAAAAACCAAAAAAACCAATGTTCTCAGAGCTCTGCGCCACATTCCTCACGCTCGTCTTGAAGTCTTAGTCCGGTCAAAAAACCTTTAGCGACAGCCCGAAACTTTCGGCTACAAACTCCTGAAATCAGACACCCCTGAGCTTCCGCCCAATGACCGTTGACATCAGCCCCATCACCAACCCGGCCGATCCCGACGCCGAGTCCATTGCCCCGGCCTGCGTGATGAGCTTCAACGCCAGCGATGCCACCGGCGCGGGCGGCTTGGCCGGCGACGTGGCGACCATCGCGGCCATGGGCGCGCATGCCTTGCCCGTGATCACCGCGGTGGTGCTGCGCGACACCGCCGAGGTGTTTGACCACCACGTGATCGACGCCGATGTGGTGGTCGAGCAGGCCCGCAGCGTGCTGGAAGACGTGACCATCGCAGCGTGGAAAGTGGGCTTCCTCGGCTCGGCCGAAGGCGTCAGCGCGGTGGCTGAAATTTTGTCCGACTACCCCGACGTACCGCTGGTGGCCTACATGCAGAACTTGTCTTGGGTGGAAGAAGACGAGCAAGCCGCTTACTTGGACGCATTCCGCGAATTGGTGCTGCCGCAAACTGAAGTGCTGGTCGGCAGCCATCAAACACTCACCGATTTTTTGCTGCCCGACTGGTCGGCCGAGCGCCCTGCGTCGCCGCGCGAATTGGCAGTGGCCGCCGGCGAGCACGGCACGCGCTTTGTGCTGGTGACCAGCGTGCTGGTGACCAGCGTGCTGGTGCAAACCTCCAAATCGCCCGAGCAGTTTTTTGACAATGTCTTGGCGTCGCCGCAAGGTGCCATCACGGGCGAAAAATTTGAGCGCTTTGAAGTCAGCTTTGTTGGCGCGGGAGACACCCTGTCCGCCGCGTTGGCGGCGCTGTTGGCATCAGGCACCGAGCTGCACACGGCGGTGGGCGAAAGCTTGGCGTTTTTGGATCAAGCGCTGGACGCAGGTTTTCGCCCCGGTATGGGCAACGTCATTCCCGACCGCTTTTTCTGGGCCCTGCCGCCCGGCGAAGAAGACGAGTTGGAAGGTGAAGGCAGCCCGCCCGAAGTGCCAGGCGGTTCGCGCCAAGTTCACTGAAAAAGCGCGCTGCGCTCTGCGCTCCCCGCTTCGCCGACAACCCATCCCGTTCAAAGAATTGAAGCAGCCCGAATGAAAAGCAACGAAGCCCTGTTCCAACGCGCCCAAAAAGTGATTCCTGGCGGCGTGAATTCACCCGTTCGCGCCTTCCGCGCGGTCGGCGGCACGCCGCGCTTCATTGCGCGCGCAGAAGGTGCCTACATGTATGACGCAGAAGGCCAGCGCTACATCGACTACATAGGCAGCTGGGGCCCAATGATCCTTGGCCACGGCCACCCTGCTGTGCTGGAAGCGGTGCAAAAAGCAGCGCTCGACGGCTTTTCATTTGGCGCACCAACCGAGCGCGAAGTCGAGCTGGCCGAAGAGATTTTGAAGCTCGTTCCCAGCATGGAACAAGTGCGCATGGTCAGCTCGGGAACCGAGGCCGCCATGAGCGCCCTGCGCTTGGCGCGCGGTGCCACGGGCCGCAACAAGTTCATCAAATTCGAAGGCTGCTATCACGGCCACGCCGACGCATTGTTGGTAAAAGCAGGCTCGGGCTTGGCCACTTTCGGCAACCCGACCAGCGCGGGCGTGCCAGACGAAGTGGTGAAGCACACCGTGGTTTTGGAATACAACAACCTCGCGCAATTGGAAGAGGCTTTCAGCCTGCACGGCCGTGAGATGGCCTGCGTGATGGTCGAGCCCATCTGCGGCAACATGAACTTCGTGCGCGCCAGCGTCCCCTTTATGACGCGCCTGCGCGAGCTGTGCACGCAGCACGGCTCGCTGTTGGTGTTTGATGAAGTGATGACTGGTTTTCGCGTGGCTTTGGGCGGCGCCCAGAGTTTGTTCGCGCAACAAATTCCTGGCTTTGCGCCCGACGTGAGCGTGTTCGGCAAAGTCATCGGCGGCGGCATGCCGCTGGCGGCCTTTGGCGGCAAGCGCGCGGTGATGGAACAACTGGCGCCCCTCGGCGGCGTGTACCAAGCGGGCACGTTGTCAGGCAACCCCGTGGCCACGGCCTGCGGTTTGGCCACGCTGCGCGAAATTCAAAAGCCCGACTACTTCGATGCGCTGAGCGTACGCACGCAGTCGCTTGTCAGCGGCTTGGTGGGTGCGGCCCAAGACGCAGGCGTGCCCTTGGTGGGCGACAGCGAAGGCGGCATGTTTGGCTTCTTCTTTGCCGACAAATTGCCGCAAAACCAAGCCGCCGTGATGGCCACCGACAAGGAGCGCTTCAACCGCTTTTTCCACGGCATGCTCGACCACGGCGTTTACTTGGCACCGGCGTTGTATGAAGCTGGATTCGTCAGCAGCGCGCACAGCGCGGCCGACATCGCCGCCACGGTGAACGCGTCTAAAAAGTCATTCGCTGCGCTAAGTTGAGCTGCGCTGAGTTGATCTGATCCAGCGCCACCGCGGCGGCCACCACACCGAGCCTTCATGCACATCCACATTCTTGGAATTTGCGGCACCTTCATGGGCGGCTTGGCGGCGCTGGCGCGCGAGGCGGGACACCAAGTGACGGGCTGCGATGCCAACGTCTACCCGCCCATGAGCGATCAGCTGCACGGCTTGGGCATCGAATTGATTGAAGGCTTTGCGGCCGACCAACTCTCGCTCAAGCCCGACTTGTTTGTGATCGGCAACGTCGTCAGCCGAGGCAACGCGTTGATGGAAGCCATCTTGGACGCCGCAGCGCCCTACACCAGCGGCCCGCAGTGGCTGGCCGAACACGTGCTACAAGGCCGCCACGTGTTGGCGGTGGCGGGCACACACGGCAAAACCACGACCACCGCGATGTTGGCTTGGTTGTTGGAAGACGCCGGTTTGCAGCCCGGGTTCTTGGTGGGCGGCGTGCCGATGAACTTCTCGGTGTCGGCGCGATTGGGCGTGACTGGAGCTGCTGGCGCATCAAGCTCGCCCTTTGTGATTGAAGCCGACGAATACGACACTGCGTTTTTCGACAAGCGCAGCAAGTTTGTTCACTACCGCGCGCGCACCGCGGTGTTGAACAATTTGGAGTTCGACCACGCTGATATTTTTGACGACTTGGCCGCCATCGAGCGCCAGTTTCATCACCTGGTGCGCACCGTGCCCCGCACCGGCCGCCTAGTGGTGAACACGCGCGAAGAGGCCTTGCAGCGCGTGCTGGCCAAGGGCTGCTGGAGCGAAGTGGTGCGCTTTGGTGCGCGCAAAGAAACACCCGGCGAATTGCGCGCGCGCGGCGAGCCGAACGCCTTTGACGTGCTGCGCGGCAGCATGAAGGTGGGCCGTGTCGATTGGGACTTGCTGGGCGAACACAACCAGCTCAACGCCTTGGCCGCGCTGGCGGCGGCCGAACACGCGGGCGTGTCGATAGACGCGGGCGCGAAGTCCCTCGCGAAATTCAACAACGTGCGCCGCCGTTTGGAATTGCGCGGCGAAGTGAACCACGTCAAGGTCTACGACGACTTCGCGCATCACCCCACCGCCATGCGCACCACGGTGAACGGTCTGCGCCGAAAGATGGGCAAGATGGACGCCAGCCAAGCGGGCCGCATCCTGGCGGTGTTCGAGCCGCGCTCGGCCACCATGAAGTTGGGCGCGATGAAAGCGCAGTTGCCGTGGTCACTGGAAGAAGCCGATTTGGCGTTTTGCCACAGCACCGGTTTGGGCTGGGACGCCTCGCAAGCGCTGGCACCGATGGGCGCGCAAGCGGTGGTCAGCGGCAACATTGACGCGCTGGTGAAAAAGGTGGCGGCGGCGGCTCAACCAGGTGATCACATACTGTGCATGAGCAACGGCGGCTTTGGCGGCATTCACGCGAAGTTGCTGGAAGCGCTGGCCCAAAAAGCTGGGTGAAACGCGCTACCGCACTACCAGTGGATGATGATCAACACCACGCTGCGCCAAATTTCCACGTTGAACCACAGCAGCACGGCCGATGAAAACCAGCGCCTGAAATTGCGTGCGCGCGCCATCCACACGTCGATGCCTGCGGCCACATAAACGCCAAACGACACGATGCCGCCCAAAGCCATGAGGGCGGCGAGCACACCGATGATCCAGCGGAATATCGTCATCTGTTTTTGCTCAGTTAAGGCACAAAAGTCTGGTCACAAAATCACCACCATGCGCTCTAACAGCAGCACGGCAAAAAAGCCCAAGCCTGCGATCACCGTCCATTTGATGATGCGAATGCCCAGCTCGCGCCAGCGGTCGTTGCGCGTGCCGATGTACATGG
>JANYJJ010000023.1 GCA_025358485.1 Burkholderiales bacterium
TGCCAGCCCTTCGAGCGCTGTGCAAGCGCGGATTTTCACTGCTGGAACAAGGCCGACGATGTCTGCAACTTCACCTGATTCGAGCCTCGCGCGCGGCGCGTTGCGACCGGTCATGACGACCATGATGCCGCCGCTGAAGACACCGCGTTTGATGGACCAAGTTCGCGAGCGAATCCGGTATTTGCACTACACCCGCAGCACCGAGGAAGCCTGCGTTTATTGGTGCAAAGCCTTCATCCGCTTTGCTGGTTTGCGGCACCCGCGCGACATGGGCGCGCCCGAGGTGGAGGCGTTTTTGACGTGGCTGGCGGACGAGCGGCAAGTGGCTACAGCCACGCACAAGCAAGCGCTTTCGGCACTGCTGTTTCTGTACACCAAGGTGCTGCAAGTCAACACCGACTGGATCAAAGGCTTGGACAGGCCGCGTGTGCGACGCCGATTGCCGGTGGTGTTGAGCCGCGAGGAGGTGGCGGCTGTTTTAAAGGGCCTCACGGGTGAGCACGGCTTGCTGGCCCGTTTGCTCTACGGCACTGGAATGCGAATCAATGAGGCACTGCAACTGCGCGTCAAAGACGTTGACTTTGCACACCAAGCTTTGATCGTGCGCGAGGGCAAGGGCAGCAAAGACCGTGTGCTGATGCTGCCGCAAACTTTGGCGCGGCCATTTCGCGATCAGATGGCGGGTGCGCGCTTGCTGTGGGCCGATGACGTTGAAAACCAGCGCGGTGGTGTTGAGATGCCGCATGCGCTAGACCGCAAGTACCCGCGAGCTGGCGCTTCATGGCCGTGGTTTTGGCTGTTTCCGCAAGCCACGCTTTCAACCGATCCGCGCAGCGGTGTGGTGCGCCGTCATCACTTGTACGACCAAACATTTCAGCGCGCCTTCAAGCGCGCCGCGCAGGCCGCTGGAATCGCAAAACCCGCCACGCCGCACACGCTGCGCCATTGCTTTGCCACGCACTTGCTGCAAGCGGGCTATGACATTCGCACGGTGCAAGATTTGCTGGGCCACGCGGATGTGGCGACCACGATGATCTACACGCATGTGCTGAAAGTGGGCGGTGGCGCGGTGCGCAGCCCGATAGATTCGATGCTGCTGGTTTAACGGGACGCAAACGGGCCAGCATTTAACGACGTCGGATTCATGCCCCACCCAGGTCGATGCAGCGTCTAAGTGACCGGGGCGGACGGCCGAATTGGCGTACCCGCTTATGAGCGATTGGCCCTGGTCACCTTGCCGCCCGCGCCAAGCGTCCCTTCGATACCTCAGGGCGAACGGATCGTGTTTGTCGTGCACTTCGACAAGCTCGGTCCCTTCGACAGGCTCAGGATGCTCGGGCACTTCGACAAACTCAGTGCCAACGGGTTGGAGCTTGCGGGCCACCTCACTTGCAAGCTGTGCGAAGCACATGACGCTGCTAAATCGAGGTCAGCCCAACCCCAACCGCCGATGCGTCAACGCAGGCAACTGCGCGCGCACTTGCGCGATGCGCGCCACATCCAGCTCTGCCGTCACCACGCCCTCGCCTTCGGGCAACACGGCCACCACCTCGCCCCACGGATCGACCACCATGCTGTGGCCCCAGGTGCGGCGGCCGTTTTCGTGGCGACCGCCTTGCGCTGGTGCAATGACGTAGCACTGGTTCTCGATGGCGCGGGCGCGCAGCAGCAGTTCCCAGTGGGCTTGGCCTGTGGTGTGGGTGAAGGCAGAGGGCACGGCAATCAGGTCGCAGGGCGGAGTCATGAGAGCGCGGTAAAGCTCGGGGAAGCGCAGGTCGTAGCAGATGCTCAAGCCCACGCGAACCTCGTTCGCGTTGAAAGCAACCGGCTCGCTGCCCGCTTGCAGCACGCGGCCTTCGTCGTATTCCTCGCATCCGTTGTTGAAGCGGAAGAGGTGAACTTTGTCGTAGCGGGCGGCCAAGCTGCCGTCGGGCGCGTAGACGCAGGTGGCGTTGAACACGCGATCAGCGGCAGGCGTTTTCAAGGGGATGGTTCCGCCGATGAGCCACACGCCGTGCTGACGTGCTGCGCCGCTGAGCATGATTTGCATGGGGCCGTGGCCGGGGTCCTCAGCGACCGCCAGTTTGTCGGTGTCGTGCTGGCCCATGAGGCAAAAGTATTCGGGCAGCGCCGCGAGTTGCGCGCCTTCGGCGGCGGCTTGCGCGATCAGGCGGCGGGCGGTGTCGAGGTTGCGCTCGACGCTGGGTGTGGAGACCATTTGGACGGCAGCGATTTTCATGGGATGCCTCTTGGGTTTTGGCTCAAGGGTTCGCGTTCAGCCGGGTTGTGAGCCCTTGCGAAAGATCGGAGTAGGACTTCTCTACATCAGTCCGAACGGGGTGGTGTTTGTGTTTGAGGCAAACGCAAAGGCAAAACCAAATCCAGTAAGACCTGCGGCCTCATTGCAGTCCGGGTGCGGGAGGCGATGCAGCTGTCGACGCGGGCTCGAAGGCTTGAGGCGCAACAACTTCTGAGGGTCTGATGTCTGGTGGCTTGGCGTCGGGTGCCTTTGCATCGGGCATTTTGATGTCGGGCAGCGCCTCATTCAACTTGCGCTCCACGCGCTCGACTTTCGGGTCAGCCCAAGGCCCGCTGATTTGAAACTCGCGGGTGTTGGCTTGCATCAACGGTTGGCGTAAAAAAACTTGGGCCAAAAATGTGGCCAGGCCGACGGCGGGGTTGATGACGGCGTAGGCGAGTGACGCGGTTCCGGCATTCACTTCGGGCACCACGATGACGCGCAGGTTTTGTGATTCGGCCGCAATGTCGGCGCTGCCTTCCATCAGCACGGCCGCCAGCGAGCCGCGCATGCGCAAGTTGTTGGTGCGGGCCACGCCTTGGTTCACGCTGACGTCGCCGACCAAGTTGTCAAACGCAAAACCCTGCTGAAACACATCGCGAAAATCCAGCGCCATGCGGCGCGGCAACGACTGCAAACTCAGGACGCTGAGCAAGCGGCCAGCGCCCGGGTTCACTTTCAAGAACTGGCCGTTTTCCAAGCTCAAGTTCATCTGCCCGCTGAGGCTGGGAACATCCAACGCCAAGGGCGAGCCCAACCACATCACTTGCCCTGCCAAAACGCCTTTGCCGCCGTTGAGGGTTTTGGTGCCGGACGCCGAATTGGCAGGCGCGGCCGCGCTTGCTGAAGCAGGCGGCGTGGTCAAGGCGGCAGGTGCCAAGCGTTCTAACAGCGCGCCGCTGTCAATCAAATCGAGTTTGAAATCCAGTGACATGCGTCTGCGCGCGCGGGTGTTGTCGCTCGCTGTGCCAGTTGTAGCGTTCACAGGTGCCCAACTTCCAGTGGCGGTGAGCTTGGCTTCAGGCAGCGACATGACCAGGCGTGACAAAGCCCATTCGCGCGCACCGTCGGCGTTCACGCGGTTGGCGGCAGCCACTTCGACGCGGCCCAGGCGCTTGCCGCGCAGCTCGAATTCGTCAACCACGATGTCGAGCGCGGGCACGTTGGTGTTTGCGGTTGCGTTTGCGTTGATCGCGCTATTTGGGAATGCAGCCGTCACTGCGGCAGCTTCGTCCAACTCACTGCGCGGCAGTGACAGGCGCGACAGGCGGGCAAAAATTTTCGCCTCGCCTTTGGGGTCAAGCTGCGTTGTGCTGCGACGCGGCGAGGTGGACGGCGCTTGCGTTGCCGAGCCCGTCCCCGCGCGATATTCCACATAGCCGCTGAGCTGGTCGGCATCCACGTTGCTGCGCCACACGCCGTCTTCCAGCGACGCGCTCGCGACCACGCGGTTGAGCCGCCTTGAGGCGGCCGTGAGCTCTTGCGTGCGCAGCGTGACCGAGGTGGGGAAGTAGCCGCTGGACGGGATGGGGGCCGTCGCTGAAGCGGCGGCTGTGGCTTCGATCACAGGCGATGCACCCGCACCCGCACCAAACAACTTCACGATGGTGGCGTCCCACGCATCGAAGTTGACTGACGCCAGGTTGATGTTGGCGGCCACGCCGGAGGGCGGCGTGGGTGCATTTTCTTGGCCGCCCGACATCACACTCACACCGCCGCGCAGCACGCGTGCGGTGTTGCCCGACACATCACGCACGTACTGCGCGCGCACCACGCTGCCCAGCTCGAAGCGCAATTGATCACGCGCTGCTGCCGTTGCTGTTGCTGTTGCTGTTACCGCGGCTTCCGGCAACATCATCACTTGATAGCGCAGTGGCAGCACCGCCTCACTCACTTTGCGCAGCGGGGCGGGCAGGTCGGCGGCCATGCCGACCAAGTTGCTGGTGACGTTGATTTCCATGCCCGCGCGTGTGAAACCCAACACCGCTCGGTAGTTGGTTTGGCCGCTGAGCGCACCCGCCAGTTGCGTGACCCAACCCAGTTCAGACGCGCGCCGCAAGCCGTCGGCGCTGATGTTGCCGTTGCCCACAAAACGCACCGCGCCTTCGGGCGTAGACCCGCCTTCAAAACTCACATCACCGCCCCACAAACGCGCGCTGCCACCCACCACGGCGAAGCCTTTTTGGGTGAAGTCAACACGGCCTTTCACGGCGCTGAGCAGCGGGTTGTCGGGTTGGATGCGAAGCTCAATCCCTGTTAAATTCGCCGCCGAGCTTCCCGGCAAGGTCAAGCTGCCGTTCACGCTGGAAGAATTGACATCAAACAGTGGAATGTTCAAGCCCAACTTGAGTTCGGCGTTGCCGGTGGCGCTGCTTTGCGCCAGCACCTTGCCCGTCCAGGTGCCCACGGGCGTGGTGTTCACAAAGCGCAGCATGTCGGCCAGCGGGCCGCGCGCTTGGCCGTCGATCACCAGCACCGATTTGTCCGCCAGGCTGCGTATGCCGCCTTGCACCTGCGTAATGTCCAGCCCGGCCCAGCGCGCTTTGGCATTGCGCACCTCCAGCGTGGCACGGTCAAACACCAGCTCGCCGCTGACTTTGCTGAGCGCGGGCCAGGGCGACTCAAACGCGGCTTCCGCTCCCGATGCAGGCAGGCTGGGCACGTAGGCAAAGTTCACATCGGCCAGCGTGGCGGCCACGTGCAATTGACCGTCTTTCAGCGATTTTCCCGAGGCTGCTTCAAAGTAAGGAAAGTCCCAAAGATCGCCCTTCACCCGGAAGCTCACAGCGCTGAATGAGCCGCCTTGCACGGCCCGCGCCACGTAGTTGCGCACGTTCACAGGCAGGCCCAAAGGCATGTAGCGCGCGGTGCGCGTGGCCACGCCGCGGCTGAGCTTGCCGTTGATTTCCAGGTCGCCTGGGTAGCGCGCCCCTTTGCCGAAACCCTCGCCAGGGCCGGTGGCCCAACTGCCGCTGACTTCGCCTTGCACGTCGGCGTTGGCGAAGCGGGCGCTCTTGATGTGGAGGGTTATTTTTGGAAGTGCGGGGCTGTTGGTTGGAACTGACGCTTTTGTGGCGATGGTCGATGGGGACGCCGTAGACGCCGTAGACGCCGTAGACGCTGTGGACGATATTGCGACCGCTTTGCCGGGTTCAATGCGCCACTGCAACACGCTGTTGAACTGCTCAAACGGCACCACCGCGTCGGCAAACACGCCGGGCAAATCGACCGTGCCGCCAGGTGCCAATGTGATTTGCGCTTGGCCGCCTTTTTCATCGGCGCTGAGTTCCACTGTGGCACCGCTGAGACCGGGGCGGCCGAGCGCGGTTGCGTCGGCGGTGGCGTCGGTGGCAGCTGTGGTGGCAACTGCGGTTGCAACAAGAGGCGAAGGTCGCGCGGCGAAGGAAAACCCGCTGAACACGGCCTTCACTTGGTAGCTGGTGGGCGCGTCCACCGGGCCTGCCCACTGCGTGCTCAAGCCCGTGACCAAACCTTGCGGGCGCAACTCGGCAAGGTGGCGGCGCATGCCGTCGGTCAGCGGCAAGCGCTGCGCGATTTCATTCATCAAACCCAAGTCCAAACGCTGCGCCGTGAACTCGCCAGAACGCACCGCCTCACCTGGCGCGCAACTGCGTTCGCAGCGCAAGGCCAAGCTCATGTCGCTGCGTGGCCACTGCAAGGTTTTGCCTCTGATCCCGTCGGTGCAGCCGGTGCCGCTAGTGCCGCTAGTGCCGCTAGTGCCGGAGGTGCTGTCAGTGCTGTCGGTTGAAAAACTTAATTTCTGCGCCGACAAGCGCAAGCTGTCGCCCTGCGCATCGGTCACTCTTTGCGCCACCAAGCGGCCTTGCAGGTGATCGAAGTTCAGCGCTTGAAGTTGCGCGCCCAAACGCAGCACCACGGTGCGCAAGGCCACGTCGGCCACGCCTTCGGTGAGGCTGCCGTTGCGCACTTCCAACCACGCCCTGACCGCGCCTTGGCCCTGCGTCAAATCAAGCGGCAGATCGACATGGCGGCGCAGCTCGCGAAGGTCGGCATGGGGCAAGTCGGCATGCACCGCGCCGCTCCAACGCTGCCAGTCGCCGGGGCGTGCAAGCAAGGGTTGCGTGAATTTGCCGCTCACGCTGAAGCGCTCGCCCCACTCAGTGGGCGGCGTGCCGTCAAGGCGAAAGTCGTGCTGGCGCAAGCCGTTACGCATCACGAACTGGACGTTGCTCAAGACCAATGGCGCAGCCTGCGTTTCAGGTTTGCGCTGCGCATCAGTCCAGCGCACTGAAGCACCGCGTATCACCAGTTCATGCTGCTTGAAAAACCAATCGGTGACCAGCGCAGCGTCTTCGGCGGGTGCGGTAGACGGCGCGCTCATGTCCAAGCCCGCAATGCGCA
This sequence comes from Burkholderiales bacterium, assembly GCA_025358485.1. Classification (GTDB taxonomy): domain Bacteria; phylum Pseudomonadota; class Gammaproteobacteria; order Burkholderiales; family Burkholderiaceae_C; genus JANYJJ01. Next base: position 6,683 of record JANYJJ010000023.1, read on the forward strand.
ATCGGCCTTGCGCGTCGCGCTGCACATCAAGCTGGGCGTTCTCTATCAGCAACTGCTCAAAGCGCAATTCCAAGGCCAGCATTGATCGCGGCGACAAGGCCGCCACCACGCGCGGCAGGCTGAGCGCGGGCTGAGCGTCAGGGCCGAGCAAGGCCACATCGAGCAGCTCAAACGCGGGCACCCAACCGCTGGAGGTGACGGTGATTCCGCCGATGCGAACCGGCACGCCCAAAGCCGCTGATGCGCGCTGTTCAACCGCACCGCGCCAATGTTCGATGTGGGGCAAAATTGCCCAGTGAATCACCAGCCAAGCGATCACCAACAGGCCAATACCCAACGCCATGAGCCCAGCAAGCCAACGCAGCAATGCGCTCAACGCACGCAACAGCCAAGGCTTGCCGTCTGTATGGGGCATTGGCGGCACTTCGGGCACGAAGTTGAGAATGGGCGTCTCGGTGGGGGTGATGGACATGAGCGGGCTTGAGCGCGTGTGGGCTCAACAGCCATGGGCGGGTCGAAGTCCCGTAACGGGCCTCGAAACGCTTCTCGAAACACGAAAAGCAATCTAGCACAGGGCCGCCGCCGCGCCATGGACACGCCCTCGGCTTTACCAGTGGAAACGCCACCTGGTTCGGGTTTGCTCGCTGCGCTGGCCAGTCACAGCCGCTACGTTCAACGCATACGTCGCCGCTACGCCGACGAACTGACAAAACTGCCCGCGGGCCTGCCGCACCGCGAAGTCATTGAGGTGCTGGTGCTTCAACTCACGACCGAAGGCCGCACGCTGGGCAGCGCCATGCGCGTGGCGCGTCAATGCGTGCTGGAACGTTTGGCGGTGTTGGACGTTGAAGGCGGCTGCGCCATGCCCGACATCACCCTGGCCATGACCGACCTGGCCGAGGTGACGCTCGAACTCGCCTTGGCGCAGGCCAGCGCTGAGCACGACGCACGTCACGGCGCGCCGCTGAACGCGTTGGGCCAGCGCATCGATTTTTGGGTGGTCGGCATGGGCAAGCTGGGCGCGCGCGAGTTGAACGTGTCGTCTGACATTGACTTGATTTATGTCTACGAAGAAAGTGGCCATACCGCGGGCTTGTTAGACGGCACCGGAGTCATCAGCGCGCACGAGTATTTTTCGCTACTGGTGCGCACGCTGTACACGCTGATTGGCGACGTGACCGAAGACGGCTTTGTGTTTCGAGTGGACTTGGCGCTGCGCCCCAACGGCAATTCGGGCCCGCCTGCGGTGAGCCTGGCCATGTTGGAGGAATACCTGCAAGTGCAGGGTCGCGAATGGGAGCGCTTTGCGTGGCTGAAAAGCCGCGTGGTCGCACCACGGGCCAGTGTGTTGAATGGACGTGCTCTGGCCCTGCGCGACATGGTCACCGCCTTTGTGTACCGCAAGTATTTGGACTACGGCGTTTTTGAAGGACTGCGCCAGCTGCACCGCAAAGTGCGTGAAGAAGCGCAGCGCCGCGCGGCCGGGCGGCCAGAACGCGCCAACGATGTGAAGCTGTCGCGCGGCGGCATACGCGAGATTGAATTCATCGTGCAATTGCTGTTGGTGGTGCGCGGCGGGCAGTTTCCCGAGATGCGCACGCGCTCTACCTTGAAAGCACTCAGCAAGCTGGCGGCAGCGGGCGTCATCAAGGCCGACAACGCCCGCCAACTTGCCGAGGCGTACACGTTTTTACGCCGTGTGGAGCACCGCATTCAGTACCTGGACGACCAGCAAACGCATTTGTTGCCCACGTCAGATGCCGACCTGAATTGGATAGCGCGCAGCTTGAATTTGGCTTGCAATGCCGCTGTCGACACAAACACATGCGAGCTGCTGGACCGCCTGGGCAAAGTGCGTGAATTCGTGGCCGGTGAATTTGACGCCCTGCTGCATGAAGGCCAAGCGCCTGCACCCAGCGCGACGGATGCCAACTGCAAAACCTGCGGCCCGGCGCCCGCGCCCATCGACAGCGAAACCTTCATCGACGGCCTGCCGCCTGAGTTGTCCGCGCGCGTGGAGCAGTGGTGCGAGCAGCCCAAAATCAAGGCGCTGCGCGACGACAGCAAACTGCGCTTGGCGCGCCTCATCACCCGCGCCGCCGACGCCGTGAAAGCCGAGCGTTGCAGCATGGCTGCGGCCCTCAGCTTCATCGATTGGTTAGAGCCGCTGCTGTCCCGCGACAGCTATTTGGCGCTGCTGGTCGAGCGCCCCGAAGTGCACAGCCGCCTGCTGCGTTTGTTGGGCCTCGCACGCTGGCCCACGCGCTATTTGATGCGTCACCCGGGTGTGATTGACGAACTGGCCGACGACCGCTTGCTGCACAGCCGCTTCGATGCGGGCGAGTTTGTGGCCGAGCTGGATGCGCGTCATCAAGCCTGGACGCGGTCGGGCCAAGCCGACGAAGAATCGCTGCTCGACACCTTGCGCCGCGCCCACCACGCTGAGGTGTTTCGCACCCTGGTGCGCGACGTGGAAGGCCACATCACGGTCGAGCAAGTGGCCGACGACTTGTCAGCCTTGGCCGACGCCACCTTGCGCTGTGCGCTGCGCTGGTGTTGGCAGCATTTCAAGCAAAAGCACTTGAGTTTGGAAGAAGGCGGGCCGCGCATTGCGGTGATTGCCTATGGCAAATTGGGCGGCAAAGAACTGGGCTACGGCAGCGATCTGGACGTGGTGTTTTTGTACGACGACGCGCACGAGAACGCCGCTGAAATCTACGCCGCTTATGTGCGCAAACTCATAGGCTGGCTGACGTTGCGCACCGGCGCGGGCGAGCTGTTTGACATCGACACCGCCTTGCGTCCCAACGGTGCGTCGGGCTTGCTGGTCACATCCATCAGCCGCTTTGCTGATTACCAAAATGGGCGCGGCAGCAACACCGCTTGGACGTGGGAACACCAGGCCATCACGCGGGCGCGGTTTTGTGCGGGCTACTTGCCGCTTCAGGCGCAGTTTGAAGCGGTACGCCACGGCGTGATGTGCGCGCCCCGTGACGCGACTGCGCTGCGCACCGAGGTGCAAAGCATGCGCGAGAAAGTGCGCAGCGCGCATCCAGTCAAGACCGCGATGTTTGATGTGAAGCACAGCGCGGGCGGCATGATGGATGTCGAATTCGCGGTGCAGTTTTTTTTGCTGGAGCATTCGCGCTCGCACCCCGCGCTGCTTGACAACGTCGGCAACATTGCTTTGTTGCAACGCGCTGAGGCGGCCGGTTTGCTCAGCGCAGGTGTGGGTGTGGGTGTGGGTACGGTGGCGGCCGACGCCTACCGTGATTTGCGCAGCGCCCAGCACGCAGCCCGTTTGAACGAAGCGCCCACGCAGGTTGGCCTGCAGGTGATGGCGGCGCAGCGCGATGCCGTGTTGGCTTTGTGGAATGCGGTGTTTGGAATTCACTCCCTCCCCCTCGACGGGGGAGGGTTGGGGAGGAGGTGAAAGCGTTGAACACCAACCGTCTCGCTGACAGACTCACACCGCCATCTCAAGCTTCCTCCAGGGGCCACGAACAGGCCGCTTTGGGACCCTTGGAGCAACGCGCACATTCAGTTCGTCGCGGGGCGAGCGCTTGGCTTGTGGTCACGGTGGTTTTCATCATCACCTCGCTCATCGCTTGGCCGCTGCATCACCAAGCTATCGACTGGCAACCCACCTTCGCCTTCACCCAAGCCTGGCGCGCATTCACCGCTGCCTTCGTCCACTACAGCCCTATGCATCTCGGGGCCAATTTGATCGGCGCTGTTTTGGTCGGCGTGTTTGGTTGGGCCGCACAGGCACCACAGCGCATGGCCGTTGGATGGCTCGCGGCCTGGCCGCTCACGCAGTTTGGTTTGCTGGTGCAACCCGAGTTGTTGCACTACGGTGGCTTGTCGGGCGTGCTGCACGCGGGCGTGATCATCGTGTGCGTTCATTTGATATTTCAAGGCACGCGCACCCAAACCCGCGTGGGCTGGGCCACTTTGATGGTGGTCTTTGCCAAGGTGCTGCTGGAAGCACCTTGGCGAGGCCCGCTGAGCCACCCGGCCGAATGGGACATCGCCGTGGCACCGATGGCGCACGCCAGCGGCGTGCTGGCAGGCTTGTGTTTGGGCCTGCTGATGGTGCGTTTGCGGCGCGGTGAGCCGACGTGACCGGCCAACACGCGCCGACACGCGCCGACGCCATGACGATTGAAATCCTAAGTCACCAACAGCATGCGGTCGCCGCTCAAATTCACACCTTGCTGATGCTGGCGCACGCGCAGGAAGCTGCACTCCTCGGCCTCAAAAACTTCGTCCCGTCAGAGCAAACAACCGCCGATATTCAGGCCAGCGAAGAGTTCTTTTTGGGCTGCTGCGACGGCCCCACACTGCTCGGCGTTATCAGCGTGTGCCCCGACGATGAGCCCGGAACCATCCACATCGCCAAGCTGGCGGTTCACGCCGCGCACCAGCGCGCGGGGGTGGCGCGGGCTTTGGTGACCAACGCGTTGCAACGCGCTGCGGGTGCCACGTTTTCGGTCTGCACTGCCGCCAAAAATGCCCCCGCGCTGGCGCTGTACGGGCAATTCGGGTTCACGGCCTGTCGGTGGGGAACGATGGGCGACGAGGCATGGGACTTGGTCAAACTGAGGCGAACACCGCCGCGCTGAGCGGCACCTGGCCTGCTGCATCCAAAGCGGGGTGAACTGCGTATGACGCAAGCTCACCCTCAACTTGTTTGGAGCCTCGCCATGAAATTCTTGCTCACCTCCGCACGTATGTTTGCGCTCAGTGCGGCCTTTGTGCTGTCGCTTGGCTCAACGTCGGCGCGCGCAGCCGACAGCGTCGATTACTTCGTGCCCTACAGCGGCGAGGGCAATTTGGTGGTGTTTGACGCTGCCACAGGCAGTGGCGGCTGGGTCGGCTCCATCGATCAATCGGCCTTTCCCCCTGTGGCGTCACCTTTGAATTTCACCTCGCAGGTGCTGTTCACGCTGGACGCAGCCAGCAACACCTTCAGCGGCAGCTTCGCATTCAACACCACCGATTTGGCGTCCAGCCTTTTCGGCAATTTGAGCGGCAGTTACCTGAACTCTGACGTGTTTCAGTTTGGCGGCCAGCTCAGCATCGACTACCAAATCCTTGGCGGCAGCGGCCAATTTTCCGGGGCGAGCGGCTTCGGTTTGTCACTGCTCGACTTCGACCCAGTCGGCAGCTTCAACAACTACAGCGAAGCCGGTTTGTTGTCCTTCGCCGCGCCCGTGCCCGAGCCATCCACTTGGATGTTGATGGGCTTGGGGTTGGGTTTGTTGGCTTGGACTCGGCGCGCGCAAATGTCGCAGGTGCCACAGAAGCTGACCGCGCAAATTCAAGGCTGAAGCCAAGAACTCAAATTTGCTTGAACGGGTTTTCGATCTGAACGCCCGCCAACACAACGCCGTGTTGCATGTCTTCACTGAGCAAACGTTGGCACGCACTTACAGCCGCAGCTTGAACGATCAGCGCATCGTAAAAAGACAAGCTGTGCAGCACGTGGAGGTCAAGGGCACCGGCTATAAGTTCTGCTGATGCTGGAACCACATCAAAACGCCGATAAAAAGCCAAGCGTTCACGGATCAAGGCAGGCGGTAAGCGCAGTTTTCTGAGCGCGACATTGGTGTATTCCTGCAGCACTTGGGTTGACAACACCGACTCACCGCTGGCTCGCAGACTGGTAATCAGCTCAATGGCGCGACGCTGTTTCACGGGGTCACAGGCAGCGTCGGCGTCGGCTTAGAGCAAAACATCCGTGTCCAGCAGGCTACGCACGGCGATTTGCTTCCTCGCGGTCGAACTTCCACCCTGAAAGGCGTCCGGGTGTGTTCAATGCCGACTCGGCGAATGCACGCAGTTCTGAGGCGCGCTGCTCGCTGCCAGCCAACTGCTCAAGGTAGTCGCGAACGGCTTGGTTCAGGCTTTTTCCCATGGCTGACGCAGCAGTGCGAGCTTGCTCGGCGACTCGTTCGTCTACTGAAAACGTGATGTTCACTTTGGATTCCTTCTAACGTATGGGCGCACATGCTGTGTGTGAAGTTAACAAGGCCCGTCAAACCTCCCCGCTCTTCGCCTTCTCCCTTGCCTTGCCCGCCCGGCCACTCGCTTTCCACGTGGCCAATTGCTGTTGACGTTCCAGCACCGTCATCGTGTCGCGGCGGGCTTCGCGCAGCAGCTTTTGATAGTTGTTCAGGCGGTCAGCGCCGACGCCTTCGCGCACCACGCAGCCGGGTTCGCTGTTGTGGGCGCAGTCGCGAAAACGGCATTGCGGGGCCAAAGCCGCAATGTCGGCAAAGGTCGCGGCCACGGCAATTGCATCCGCATCAGGCCGCAAGGCGCGCAAGCCAGGCGTGTCGATGACGCAAGCGCCGCTGGGCAATTGAAACAGCGAGCGCGCGGTGGTGGTGTGTTTGCCTCGGCTGTCGTGTGATCGCACGGGGCCGGTGTCTTGCTGATGACGGTGTTCAGTGGCTTCGTCGCCATGACTCAGCAGCGTGTTGGTCAGGGTTGATTTGCCCGCACCCGATGAGCCGAGCAGCACCAGAGTCTGGCCCGCCCGCGTGAGGTGCGCCAAGCGGACGGCCGCGTCTTCGTCGTGCGCATCCACGCAAAAAATTTCACAGGCCGTGGCCATGCGTTCGCGCACCGCTTGTTGGCGCTCAAACAGGCTCCGCGCATCGGGCATCACGTCGGCCTTGGTGAGCACGATCACGGGCACCACGCCCGTGCCTTGCACCAAGGCGATGTAACGCTCCAAGCGGCGCAAGTTGAAGTCGTCGTCCAAACCCATGACCAACAGCGCCGTGTCGACATTGCTGACCACCGCGTGGCGGCGGCCGTCGGCGTCGCGTCGCGCCAAGTGCGTTTGTGGAGGTACTCGCTCATGCACCCAAAGCGCGTTGGTTGAATCTGCGCTGCTGGACGCCAGCACCCAATCGCCCACCGCCAATTCGCTGTCGTCGTCCAACAAGCGACGCAACAACTTGGTGGCGGTGTGCGCCTGATGTGTGAGCACGCCGTCGTGGAGCCGCAGGCTGTCGCGGTGCACTTCGGTAAGGCGCATCAAGCGCATCAAGCGCAAATCGGCATCTTCAACGGACGCAGGAATCAAGGTGGCGTGTTGCGCTAATGCAAACGTCAAACCCAAAGAACGCAAGCGTTCGAAATCAAAGTGAATCATGTGGTTTTGACCTGGTTTCTTGAGGTCTGCAAAAAGTGCAGACGCGTGAATGCTTCAAGTGCCTGTGCTGCAAGCGTCAAGCAAACAGCAAGGCAGAAAAGGAAATAGCGGCGGCGCATCAGGCTGCTTACGCTGGTTAAACGCGCAGCTCAAACGCGCAGGTCAAACGAGGAGAGTTTGCGGCGCGAAGCGCGCCCCAAAAAATCGAATCAACCCAGTCGCGTTAGGCGGTGGCCGAAGGGAGGGCAATGGGTGTTGTGTTCATGCTGGCTCCTTGGGTTTAAGTTGAATCGAATAGCGACGACTGATGCGTCACTCGCGGCCGTCGCAGTGTGGCAGCGCTTGTCGCGGCGGTCAACGTCAAGTGGTCTCAGGCGCGTATGCGCTTCACCAACGCCGTGGTCGAGTAGCCGTCAACAAAACTCAGCGCCTGCGCATCACCGCCCCAGGTTCGCACAAGTGCGGTCTCGGCCAAGGTTTCAATGTCGTAGTCGCCGCCCTTCACGTAAAGCTGTGGGCGCACGAGTTTCAGCAACTCCACCGGCGTGGCTTCATCGAACAAGGTGACGAGGCTGACGCTTTCCAGCGCGGCCAACACGCATGCGCGGTCCAGCTCGGCGTTGAGAGGGCGGTCGGGGCCTTTGCCCAGCATGCGGGCTGAGGCATCGCTGTTCAAACCGATCACCAAGCTCGCACCCAGCGCGCGCGCTTGCGCCAAATAGCTGACGTGACCGCGGTGCAGGATGTCGAACACGCCGTTGGTGAAAACCACTGGCTGCGGCAGTGCGGCAATGCGACTTTGAAGCTCGCTGCGCGGGCAAAGTTTGTCGGTGAATGCTGGCTGTGCATGGGTCATGCGAGGAATTGTCACCTGCGCGGCAGAGCGCTCTGGGTGTGCCGCATAGACTGGTTCACCAGATTCAAACTCAACCTCAACCCAGGAGACTTTCATGATTGTTCTGTGCGGATTCTCAGTGTCTAACTATTACAACAAAGTGAAGTTGGCCTTGTTAGAAAAGAACGTGCCTTTCACCGAAGAAGTGGTGAAGACCATGAGCAAAGACCCGGCAGTTTTGAGCGCGTCGCCGTTGGGAAAAATCCCCTACATCCGCACGCCGCACGGCCCGCTGAGTGAGAGCCAAACCATCCTCAATTACCTGGAGTTGGCCTACCCCAACCCGCCGCTGCTGCCCGCCGATGCCTTTGCTGCGGCCAAGGTGCATGAACTCACCACCTACATCGATTTGCATTTGGAGCTGGTGGCGCGCGAGCTGTACGGCAAGGCTTTTTTCGGCGGCGAGATCAGCGAAGCAAATGCTGCGCGGGTGCGCAAGCAGTTGGAAAAGAACATCGCCGCGTTCAAAACGCTGGCCAAGTTTTCGCCTTACGTGGCGGGCGACACCTTCACGCAGGCTGACTGCGCCGCGTGGGTGAGTTTGCCGTTGGTGGCGATGGCATCCAAGGCAGTGCTGGGCGAAGACTTGTTGACCGCCGCAGGTGTGGATTGGCGCGCTTACGGCAAGGTGATTGCCGAACGGCCGAGTGCGCAGCGCGTAACGGCGGACAAGAAGGCCGACGCGGCGAAGATGGCTGAGGCGGCTGCGGCTGCTCTTGCTGCGAAGGTGTAAGCGAGTAGAGGCGACGGGTTGAGAAGAAACCCGTTCGCCCTGAGGTATCGAAGGGTTTTCGCGCGGCTTCGATACCTCAGCCCGAACGGGGTTCTTCATTGGTCTCAGATTTCAAAGAAGCCAAATACGGCATCAACCATACCAACCCGCTGCCTTCTTCGAGCGACACGTGATCGCATTCATCAGCGCCTAGTCGTTTGGGTTCCGGCGACGGGTTGAGAAGAAATCCGTTCGCCCTGAGATTGGTCTCCCGATCATCCTGAAGTGGTTTTTCCGATCATCCTGAGGTATCGAAGGAAGGAAGGAAGGGACTTCGCGCGGCTTCGATACCTGAGCCCGAACGGTGGGGGTTTCGAGTAATTCATATTCCGAAGAAGCTCAAAACGGCATCAACCGTACAAAGCAATCGCCCGCTTCAACCGCCCCGCGATGGCGTTCATCAAGGCCTTGTCGGCCACCACCGTCACGCTGTCGCCGTGCCGCAGGATGTCCATGCTCAGCTCGGTGGCGTCGCTGTAGGGCACTTGCAATTCATAGCGGCCGTCGTCCAACCAGCGTGACTTTTGCTGGGCGTGCCACTCCTCGTTCGACACCCATTGCGCCGCCTCGGTGTTGAACACCAAGGTGGCCCAGCGCAGCTTGCTTGAGCCGCCGCCGTAAATGCCGTAGCCCGCGTCCAGCGCGCCTTCCAGGTCTTTCACGACCACATGACGGGCCTTCGTTTGCAGCGGTTTGGCCTCTTGTATGGCATCGAGCGCAAAGCGGCGCAGGCCGTCGCTGGCGTGGCACCACGCGTCCAGGTACCAGGTGTTGCGGTAGTTCACCAAACGCTGCGGTGAGACCTCGCGCTCGCTCACGCGGCGGTCTGCGCGCTTGAAGTAGCGCAGCCACACGCGCTTGCGTTGCACCAGCGCGCTGCCCAGCAATTCAAAGTGGCGGCTGGGCACGCGGCGGCGGGCGGTGGAAATCACCTTGACGCGGCGCATCAGCTCACGGGCTTCGCTTTCGTCTGCGCCCAACATGCCCTGCAGTTTGTCCATCATCGGTTGCAAGTGGCGCGACAGCACGCCGTCGTCGTCCAAGCCTGCCATCAATTGATGCATGGTGAGCAGGGCGTGAATTTCTTTTTCGCTGAACCACATGCCGGGCAGTTCTTGGCGCGTGCTTTTGGCGTTGAGTGCGCTGGCTGCCTCAAAGCGGTAGCCGTTTTCAAAGTGGTCGTAAACGATGGGGGCCGACAAGCGGTCGCGCAGGTATTGCAGGTCGCGCTTCAAGGTGGCGGGTGAGACGGTCAACTCCGTCAAGAGTTCGGCCATGCTCACGCAGCCTCGGCTGCGCAGCAAGAATTCAATTTTGTAGAAGCGTTCGGTTCTGTCCATGGCGGCTTGTAGCGGGTGTGTAGCTCACCAGATGAGCCAATGCCGAAAAGCATACATGAATAAAAAATTCTGGTCGTCGCTCAGTGGCTCACGCCATGAGCCACTGAGATTGAACACTCTCTTCATCGCGGCATGTCGCTGCGGCTCACCAGGACCTGACCATGGCACTCACCATCACCCCTTCGTCGTCGCCCACCGCTGCGCTGCAAGACACCTCCACCCGCCGCAGCGCGATCAGTGTTACCGCAGTCAGCGTAGCGCCTTCCAGCCTCACCACCCACGAGCACATCGGCTTTGAGTTGGGTTGGGACTATGCCCACCACCGCCTCAGCCCGCCTGCACCCTACGGGCTCGACCCGTCGCCCCTGTTCACTGGCTTGCTGGCAGGCCAAGCCGCCTTTGGCACGCGCACTTTGCAACCCACGCGCGCTGTGCGCAAGTGGCTGCAACTGCGCCTGCATGCATGGCTGCGCGGCCGCAGCGTCGAGCTGTTTCAGGTGACGCCGCATTACTTGCAGCAAATCGACGTCAGCCATTGCCCCATCCGACGTGTGGAGCTAAGCAGCGCCACTTTGCAGGGCACCGACGCGTCTATTGATCGCGTGCGCAACGACGCCGGTTATGCCGCAGGCAATCTGGCCGTGATGAGCACCCAAGCCAATCACGCCAAAGCCGCTTACGGCTTTCGTGATGCGATGAAGTTTGCGCTGGCGTTGGAAACGGGCAAGCACCCATCAGCGGACACGAAGTTATCGGGCGGCAAGCCTATCGGCGGTTTTCAGGGCCTGACCGCCTCGCAGTGGGCCCGCGTGGCCGTGCTGTGCAGCTTGGTCGAGCCACTGAGTCACGAAGAAGCCTGCGGCCTGC
>JANYJJ010000025.1 GCA_025358485.1 Burkholderiales bacterium
CGCCTTCAAAGTTCCATCGCTTGGTTCTGCGCGCGTGAGATGGCCAGAGCGACGGTTAAAAGCAGCATCGATGTTGGCCCGCCACAAGCGCTATGTGGGGGTGTTTTTCAAGAGACGGCACTTGGCCACTTGATCTCGACCTTTCGATTTTGCGCAAGGCAATCTCGAAGGTAAAGATTGATGAGGCTTTGATACGGAACCCCAGTCTCCGTGGCCATGCCCTTGAAGTACTGAATCACATCTTCGGAAAGGCGCATGGTCACCGACTTCTTGAGTTTGGACGCGTGTGGGTTTCAACGCGACTTCATCTTCGACAGGTCGTATTCAGCTTTCATGTCATTTACAGGACGACCTTTCTGATGTGAATGCGAGTTCTTCACCGTTTCTTGGGAACATCATCTACGACGATTTGAAATCGACTATGCAAGCGTTGTTCGCCTAGTCCATTGACCAGCTGACGGACGACAGCCAACTGCGTTCTCGCGATTTTTCGAAGCCGCACGGTTTCAATGGTGTGTCGCCCGCGCTAGTCCCCCATACTGCGTAGCGGCGCTCAGTGAGAACGCGGCTTCCTGCAGAGTGACATCCGTCGCGCTCTGATCAGCCGGAAACCGGGAGCATCCTTATACTGCGGCTGCCTTACCGTCGGGCATCTAAAAATCGGAGTTGTCCTTGCCTTACCTTGAACGCGCGCTTTTCGTCGTCGCCCCGCAAGACTCAGGCAAAAGCACCACCCTCCGCTCTCTCTTTCTCGATCGCAGGCTCGGGACCGACGGTGTTCCCCCTCCCTCGAAGACTCAGCCACGCCTCGATGAGATTTATCACCTCAGCAACGAGCGGCGCCTCTACCTCCGGCTGTCCTCGCCCCACGAGGCGGGCGAAACCCCGACGGAGTTCATCGAAAAGACGCGAGGCAAGATGGGCGACGGACGCTGGTGCTACGCCGGCCCGTTTCAGCCAAACAAGTCAAACAAGATGCCGGACGTTGTGGCGTCTGTCCAAGCCTTCGCCCGCGCGTTCGGGCCGGAGCGGATCCGCGTCGCCTTCTTGTCGCCGCAAAGGAAGGGCCTGACCGTCGAAGGCTTCGTCCCAGGCCGCGATCTCACCAAAGAGCTTCTCGCGATCCCGACGGTGGAGGTGATGTGCCTGGACGGGCGCGAGCTAAACAAGAACGGCCTCTTGCTGGCCGACTTTTTCGACTTCGCCTGATCGCAACCAACGCCACGCATTGCCATGAGCTCCACATCAACCATCGCAGTCATCGCCGTCGTTGGAATCTTGGCATTCGCCGTGGTCGCGATAAAGGCGAGGGCGGCGGCGGGCGGCTCCGGGTCGCGGCCCGCGTTCAAGCGAAAGGTCTTCCTCACGCCGAATGAGCTCGAATTCTTGGCAAGGCTGGAAGCGTCGGCGCCCGAGTTGAGGTTTCATGCCCAGGTCTCAATGGGCGCCCTGCTCGATCCGGCAGCGTCCAGGAAGGACGGCAAGGAATACTTCAGAGCTCGGGGCATGTTCTCCCAGAAGGTTGTCGACTTCGTGGCCCAGGCGAAGGCGGATGGCTCGATCGTGGCCGTCATCGAGCTCGACGACCGCACCCACGACAGCGACAAGGATGGGCGACGGGACGCCATGTTGGCGTCGGCCGGCTACAAGGTCGTTCGATGGAAGTCGAAGACCAAGCCAGACGCCGCAGCCATTCGAGCCGAACTGTTGGCTCCGCCTGCACCGCGCCCGTCGCCGAGCGACCGCCCCATCGGCGAACCGGCCAAGGGGTAGCTCATCCCCTGAGCCACCCTGGAAGCGAGAATCCTTTACGCAGCGCCGCCCTCCCTTCTCCTTTCCCCCCCCTGGGGTCGCGCGCGTCGCCCTGCCCTTGGAACGCACAAATGCATGGAAGCCTCGTCCGAATTCTCTTGGTCTCGACGGCGATCACGCCGCTGTCGGTATCGCTCGCCTATGTCTTCGCCAACCAGCGCAAATTCGTGTGGGCCGCCGCCGCCGCCGTTGGATGCTGCATGGCCCTGGGTTGGCTGGCCCTTTGGATCATCACCTGGGCGAGCGAGCGCTTGGACTAACTGCCCATCGCCATCCAGAACGCCAAGAGTGCCGACAAGGAGGTCATTGGTTGACTGTTAAGTTTGACCAGAAACTCCCTTTTGCGCCACGGCGCAGGTTGATTTCACGATGAAATCTTTGAGCTTGCGGACTGCAAAATCGGCGCAGATCGATGCGTTGATTCTGGTTTTTGCGCTTTGTGACCACAACCCTGCCGCTCAGGGCGCGAATGAAGACCTTTGCGCCTTTCGTCCCTCCTCAGGCTGCGCGTCGCTCGACTTGCCGCACTCGGCGCGAGCCGCTGTTGGCTAACTTTTTAGTGTGGTGCATCGGGCCATATAAATGCCTGGGTTGAGCGGACAGCACTGCGCGCCCCACACACTGTGACCACAACACCAACTTCAAGCGCGCTGTTCAAGTCGAGGCCAAGGGTTACGCTGTCTGAAACGCGCAGCTTTCACTGCGAGCGTTTAAATTCGACAGACCGGCGACACGTGTACTGCAAATCACGTATCGTCATTTGGCCCGGCGACGGCAAAGTGTTTCTGGATTTCGCTTTGCAGTCATTCGCTGAGTCAATCAGTTACTCGTTACCTCTTGCCCGATTTACGCTACGGCATTGAGCCGAACCGAACCGGTGCCGTCCTCCATTTCACCTTGAGCACACACACATGACCACCGTAAAAACTTGTCTTGATCAGAAGACGCAGCCCATCACGCTTGTTCAGGTTGGCCCGGACGACATGGTGGTCAGCGCGCTTGAACAAATGCGCGACAAGCGCGTTCGGGCGGTGCTGGTGATGCAGGCCGAACAGCTTTTGGGCATCGTCACCCAAGGCGATTGCGCCATCAAAGTTTTGCTGCCTGGCTTGGATGCAAAAAATGTGGCCGTCAAAAACATCATGACCGCGAACCCTGTGACGGTGAAACTGGTCGATCCGATTGAGGCCTGCATGGGCTTGATGGCGACGCGCAACTTTCGCCACTTGCCAGTTCTGGAGGCAGGCAAAGTGGTGGGCGTGGTGTCGATTGGCGACGTCGTCAAAGACAACATTCGCCAGATGGGTCAGCAGATCAGTTTTCTTGAGACCTACATCAAGGGACACGGCGCCTGAATCGATTTCAGCCAGCGGCCAGCCAAGTGATGGCGGGCGCGAGCCTTGTGATGCCGCTCGCAGGCCTTGGTCTGACCTTTGGCACCTACGAAAATTCGTCCATCCCAACCAGGAGATTCCCATGCGCCCAGTTCACCCACATCCTCGCATCCGCGTCCTGACGCTCGCACTCACCGCGGTCTGCGCCGCCGCCGCCTTGGCGGCGTGCGCAGGTGGCGCTGTCACTTCCACTTCCGCCTCCACCTCCACCTCCACCCCCATCACTCCAGCCAGCGGCCCGATGAACTTCTTCGTCACCAGCGTCGGCAGCGGCAAAGGTGCGGATCTGGGCGGTTTGGCCGGAGCTGATGCGCATTGCCAAAAACTGGCGAGCGCAACAGGCAGCAGCGCGAAGAACTGGCGCGCTTACTTGAGCGCGCCGGGCAAGTTTTCGAGCGCTGCCACTGCCACCGCACCTGCGGTTGCGGCCGAGCCGTCCGTCAATGCGCGCGACCGCATTGGCAATGGCCCTTGGCTCAACGCCAAGGGCGGCTTGATTGCGCGTGATGTGGAGCAACTCCACAACGGCAACAACCTGAGCAAGGAAACGGCGCTGGACGAACGCGGCGGCATCGTCAAAGGCCGTGGCGATTCGCCGAATGAACACGACATCCTGACCGGCTCACGCGCAGACGGCACAGCCTTTGCGCCGCAGACCGACACCACTTGCAAGGCTTGGACTAGCAGCAGCGATGGCTCGGCCATCGTCGGCCACCACGATCGCTCCGGGCCCTTGCCCGAGAACTGGGCGAAGTCTTGGAACTTCTCTCACCAGTCTGCTGGTTGCAGTCAAGAAGCCTTGGTGCGCACGGGCGGTTCGGGGCGTTTTTACTGCTTCGCCGCGAACTGAGTTGGAGTCTTTCAGCGTGACGAAAGCGCCGTCGCGCTGGGCCGACAGTGGCTTTCGCGCATGCGCTGTCGGCCCACTCCTAGTGAATCGCATTCAGGCTTGACCTTTATTTCGTTGAAAGTGACCGCTAACTGGATCGCTTCGCCAAAGCGGCTTTCAGCACTCTCCCTTAGCGAGTGCTAATATTCTTGGAACGAAAGCGAGGTGCTCTGTGTCTACTGCTTCCATGAACGCTACTTTGAACATGAATACGTCTTCCGCGCTGACTCTGCGTGACCCGTGGGCCATGGTGCCGTCGCTGGGCAACTTGGACGCCTACATCTCGGCGGCCAACCGTTTGCCCATGCTGACCGCCGAAGAAGAAGGTCGCTTTGCGCGGCAGTTGCGCGACAGCGCCGATGTGAAGGCGGCCGGGCAATTGGTGTTGTCGCACTTGCGGCTGGTGGTGTCGATTTCGCGCCAGTACCTGGGCTACGGTTTGCCGCACGGCGACCTGATCCAAGAAGGCAATGTCGGCTTGATGAAGGCCGTCAAGCGCTTTGACCCAGAGCAGGGTGTGCGCTTGGTGAGCTACGCCATGCATTGGATCAAGGCCGAAATACACGAATACATCTTGAAGAATTGGCGCATGGTGAAGATGGCCACGACCAAGGCTCAGCGCAAGCTGTTTTTCAATTTGCGCTCGATGAAGCAAAGCCTGAAAAGCGCTTCGCTTGACATCGACACCCACCGCAACACGCTGACCCAAGGCGAGGCCGACACCATTGCCACGCGTTTGAACGTGAAGCGCGAGGAGGTGCAGGAGATGGAAATGCGCTTGTCCGGCGGCGACGTGGCGATGGAGCCATTGACCGACGACGGCGAAGAAACTTACGCACCGATTGCTTACTTGGCCGACGACGCCAGCGAGCCCACCCAAGTGCTGGAAGCGCAGCGCCGCGATTGGCTGGCCAGCGACGGCATCACGCTGGCGTTGGAGTCACTCGACCCGCGCAGCCGCCGTGTGGTGGAAGAGCGCTGGCTGAAGGTCAACGACGACAGCACCGGCGGCATGACGCTGCACGACCTGGCGGCCGAGTACAGCGTCAGCGCTGAACGCATACGCCAAATTGAAGTGGCGGCGATGAAGAAGATGCGCAAGGCGCTGGCTTGATCGACAATGGCGCAGACAGAAAAGCGGCCCCTCGGGGCCGTTTTTTTTGGCTTGGCGCACCATGCAACCGTCACTTCGCCTCCAGCGTGCGCAGCGCCCGTTGCACCAAGCTGCGCGTGGGCACACAGTCACTCTCACGCAGCCACCGTGAGCACAAGTCAGCCACCCAACCGGGTTGCGATTTAGACGCGTCGTTCAGCCAATTTGCCACTGAGTCGCGCACGTATTTGCTGGGGTCTGCGCGCAACGGTTCCAACAGCGGCAAGGCCATCGACGGACAGGTTTTGAGCGCCTCGATGTGAGCGCACCAAACACCGCGTGGGCGGGTTGATTCAGTGGCGAAGCGGCGCACGTTGGGGTCGTGGTGGATGACCCAGGGCTCGACCAAAGTCAAGGCCAGTGGCAGCTCCGCAGTGATGGCGGGGCGCACCGCCATCCAGGCGATTTCGCGAACACCAAAATGGCCGTCGGCGGCAAAAGGGCGCACGGCCTTTAAGCGTTGCGCGAGTGTCATTTCCGGCACACGTTCTAGCCACAACACAGCCCATTGCCGAACCGCGTCGCTGGTGTGCGTGGCCAAGGCATGGGCCAGTTTGTCGCGCTGCGGATGCGGCTGGATGGCGTCGTACAACCACGCTGCGATGAAACGGTGGCGCTGCATGGGCTTGATGGACGCGAGCTGCTCGTCGTCAGGCGCATGCCGCGCATCCAGCGACAAGTTCTGCAACACCGCGTTCAACAAACGCGCCGGTCGCACAGCTAAAAATTCGGTGAGGTTGACGGTGGGCAGCAAGCCTGATTCCAACGCGCTCAACACGTCATGCGGCACCGCGTCGACGCGCGTGGCACCTCTGCGTTGAAGCAGTTCAGGTGCAAACACGCGCAAACATGCGAGGATTTTTACGCTGCCGCGAGCAGCGTTTTAAAGTCGGCCGTGAGCAGCTCTGCACCTGACCCATAGCGCACAAAAAGGCGCACATTGCCTTTGGTGTCGAACACATACGAGCCCGCCGTGTGGTCCATGGTGTAGTTGCCTTCAGCCTTGCCGGGCACCTTTGCAAAGAAGATTTTGAACTCTTTGCCCAACGCGGCGGTTTGCTCCAGCGTGCCGCGCAGCGCGACGAAGCTGGGGTCGAAACTGCCCATGTAGGCCCTCAAAATTTCGGTCGTGTCGCGCTCTGGGTCAACCGTGACAAACACAGCTTGCAAACGCTCGCCGTCTTTGCCCAGCGCCTTTTTGATTTGCGCCAATTCAGCCATCGTGCCGGGGCACACGTCGGGGCACTGCGTGTAGCCAAAGAACACCACAACGACCTTGCCTTTGAAGTCGGCCAGGCTGGTGAGCTTGCCGTTTTGGTCTGGCAAGTCGAGCTTGCGTGCGTATTCGGCACCGGTGATGTCGATGTTCTTGAATGACTCTGCGGCGGCCTTGCCGGGCATCACGAACTTATCGCAGCCTGCGACAAATGCGGCTGCGGCAATCAATACCAAACGGCGTGAATTCATAGCATCAGTCGGGGCATGTAGGGCAGGGCGTAGTGGTCGATCAGCAGCGCGGCAAACAGCAGCATCAAATGCCAAATCGAAAAGCGGAAAGTTTTGCGCGCCAAGGCTTCGGAATACTCGCGCCACAGTTGCCACGCATAGACGATGAAGATGGCACCCAAGACCACTGCGCTGGCCAAATAAATGAGGCCGCTCATGCCTGCGATGTAGGGCAGCAAGGTGGCGGCAAACAAAATCAGCGTGTACAAAAATACGTGCAGCCGCGTGAACTCTGAGCCGTGGGTGACGGGCAACATGGGCAAGCCCGCCTTGCGATAGTCCTCGACGCGGTACAGCGCCAGTGCCCAAAAATGAGGCGGAGTCCACAAGAAAATAATCAAGCA
The DNA here is from genome assembly GCA_025358485.1 of Burkholderiales bacterium. Taxonomy (GTDB): domain Bacteria; phylum Pseudomonadota; class Gammaproteobacteria; order Burkholderiales; family Burkholderiaceae_C; genus JANYJJ01. The sequence continues at coordinate 7,099 of JANYJJ010000025.1, forward strand.
CAAG